>JBILEX010000140.1:0-3036 GCA_044351895.1 Candidatus Planktophila sp. | reverse complement strand
AAAGTTGCAACTCAGCTTGTCTTCGGTGGTTCAACAACGGTGCACTCAACAGTTGTTCACGGAACAGCCGTCATCACACTTCGTCCAAATTCAGTTGAGGCAGATTTAAGCCCAGCTAGTGCAACGAGTGAAAGTGTCTCCGTAACAATTTCAGATGCCGCAAAGAAATCTTCGATCTCGTCTTCACAACCTCCAGTAAAAGGTGGACGTCCAGAGCTAACAGAAGCATCTGTTGTTGTATCTGGCGGTCGCGGAACTAATGGAGATTTTGCTGCAGTTGAATCTTTTGCAGACACACTTGGTGCCGCAGTAGGTGCATCACGCGCTGCCACTGATGCCGGTTGGTATCCACATTCACATCAGGTTGGCCAAACAGGTAAGACTGTGAGCCCACAGCTTTACGTTGCATGTGGAATCTCCGGTGCTATCCAACACCGTGCAGGTATGCAGACTTCTAAGACAATCGTTGTAGTCAATAAAGATCCAGAAGCACCGCTCTTTGAAATTTGCGACTTTGGCGTTGTTGGCGATCTCTTCGCCGTTCTGCCTCAGGCAACAACGGCAGTTTCAGCACAAAAGTAATACTGAGCGCTCTGGCCTAGACTTAGGCCATGAGTATCTACCTCGATCATGCGGCGACAACGCCGATGATTGAGCCTGCCATCGATGCAATGCAACGTTCATTGCGCAAGATTGGTAACCCCTCAAGCCTTCATACCGATGGGCGTTCAACGCGTAAAGATGTCGAAGAAGCACGCGAGGTAATCGCAGCAGCTCTTGGCTGCCAACCGAGTGAAGTAATTTTCACCGGATCTGGAACTGAGGCAAATAATGCGGCGATCAAAGGTTTGTTCTGGGCAGCACCTGATAAAAACCTCATCGTTGTTAGCGCCATCGAACATCATGCAGTTTTAGATCCTGCCCACTGGTTAGTCGAGCATGAAGGTGCCGAACTCATTGAAATTCCAGTTACTGCCGAGGGTGTTATTGATTGCAACTTTCTTACCCACCTTGTTTCAACACGGGGTTCTGAGATTGCACTTATCTCCGTGATGGCTGCCAACAATGAAACTGGTGTAATCCAACCAATCGATCGCGTCGTTGAAATTGCTGGTGATATTCCAGTACATAGTGATGCGGTACAGAGTTTTATGAAGGTGCCACTGAATTATTCGAAGCTTGGTCTCTTTGCTATGACCATTAGCGCCCACAAAATAGGTGGCCCACTTGGAATCGGTGCACTCATCTTGCGTCGCGCTTTTGAGATGCCAGCGCTTCTTCACGGTGGGGGACAAGAGCGAGAGATTCGTAGCGGCACGCTTAATGCTCCTTCGATCGTCGCCTTTGCAACTGCGGTTACTGAAAGCATTTACAACGCGGTGACAGTTTCAAGTCTGCGCGAAAAATTTGAATCTGGCATTGCAGCAATTGCACCTGAGGCGAAGATCAATGGCACAGGGGCAGATCGTCTTCCTGGAATTTCTAACATCACCTTTCCAGGCACTCAGGCAGATTTCTTACTCTTGCTTATGGATGGCAAGGAAGTTTCCTGTTCGACGGGTGCCGCCTGTACTGCAGGTGTTCATCGACCAAGTCATGTATTGATGGCGATGGGCCACGATGAGATTGGCGCGACATCTTCGCTGCGGTTCTCACTCGGTGCTACAACTACTGTCGGTGACATTGAATACGCTCTGAGCGTGATTCCAGAAGTGGTTGCGATGGCAAAGGCGGCTAACTCGCTATGAAACTTATCGCGGCAATGTCAGGTGGCGTCGATTCAGCAGTAGCTGCAGCGCGCGCCGTAGAAGAAGGGCATGACGTCATTGGTGTGCACCTTGCACTTTCTTCTAACCCACAAAAGTATCGCTCAGGTGCACGTGGATGCTGCACAATCGAAGATTCACATGATGCTCGTCGTGCTGCCGATGTCATCGGTATCCCGTTCTATATCTGGGATATGGCAGATGAATTTCATGCAGGTGTTGTCGAAAACTTTATGAGTGAGTACAAGGCAGGACGCACGCCTAATCCTTGCCTGCGCTGTAACGAAAAAATTAAATTTGCAGCAGTACTTGATCGAGCTAAAGCAATGGGTTTTGATGGAGTAATCACCGGACACTACGCACGTACCCGCGAAGGTGATCACGGAAAGACTCTGCACCGGGCAGTAGATCCCCTTAAAGATCAGTCTTATGTGTTGGCGGTTCTTAATCGCGATCAGATTGGCGGAGCACTCTTTCCACTTGGCGATACTGAGAAAGTTGATATTCGCCTTGAGGCAGAACGTCGTGGGTTAGCTGTTGCACAGAAGCCAGATAGCCACGACATCTGCTTTGTTCCATCAGGTGATAACGCAGGCTGGTTGCGCGAGCGTTTAGGTAGCGAGAGCGGTCCGATCGTTGATCAAGACGGGACACAGATTGGTGAACATAAAGGTGCATACACCTACACAATCGGACAGCGAAAAGGTTTAGGAATTACTGTTCCTACAGCAGATGGATCACCACGATTTGTATTAAAGATTGAACCAGTTACCAACACCGTTGTAGTTGGCGCGCGTGAAGAACTCGCGGTCTCAACTATGAAGGGCGAACGCGCAATTTGGTGCGGTCCAGATATTGCACCGGGGGATCATCGCGGATTTGTTCAAGTACGCGCACACGGTCAGGCGCTGCCATGTACCTATCGTTTTGATGGAACCAACCTTGTCGCAGATTTAGATACGCCACTGCTGGGGCTTGCTACCGGTCAAGCGATGGTTATCTACGATGGTGATCGCGTGGTGGGATCAGCAACAATTTGCGAGACAGCCTGATGAGCAACACAGCCCGACATCGCATCGATCAACTCACTACCGAGATTCGTGACCACCAATTTAAATACTACGTACTAGATGCGCCAACGATTACAGATGCGCAATTTGATCAGCTTCTGAAAGAGCTATCGGCGTTAGAGGCAGAACATCCAGAACTTCTTGCTCCAGATTCACCTTCACTTGGCGTTGGTGGGGGATTTGCCACCAGTTTTACCCAG
>JBILEX010000139.1:0-3047 GCA_044351895.1 Candidatus Planktophila sp. | reverse complement strand
GAGCAATTTTGGATCAGCTACCTAATGAATCCACCATCTATATCGGAGACACTGCACGTGGGCCCTACGGTCCACGTCCACTTGCTGAAGTTCGCGATTTCTCACTCGAGACAATTGATTTTCTGATCGAACAAGGTGTTAAGGCTGTCGTTATTGCTTGTAACACTGCAAGTGCTGCAATGCTTCGTGATGCGCGTGAGCGTTATTCAGTTCCTGTCATTGAAGTAATTCAACCCGCAGTTCGTCGCGCAGTTGCTGCAACGCGCACTGGTCGAATTGGTGTGATCGGAACTGTAGCCACTATCGAATCTCGCGCTTACTTGGATGCATTTGCAGCAGCTCCTCATCTAGAGATTACAGATGTTGCCTGTCCCGCCTTTGTTGAATTTGTGGAACGTGGGGAAACGTCAGGTCCAGCAATCACTGAGATCGCACGTACGTATTTGAAACCGATTATGGATGCAGATGTCGACACTCTTGTCCTAGGGTGCACGCACTACCCGCTACTCACAGGCGTGATCTCGTACGTTGTCGGAAACGATGTTTCACTTGTTTCTAGCGCTGAAGAGACTGCTAAAGATCTCTACCGAACCTTGGTTGAGACCGATCAACTCAGAAGCGCCACTGCTGGACCTGCCGAACATCAATTCCTTGCAACAGGAGATGCCAAGAGCTTTGAAGGCTTGGCACGTAGATTCCTGGGGCCAGAAGTTGGTCACGTACGACACCAAGATCTTTAACATCCACGAAACCGAAACAATAAAAGAGGAACACATGACACGCATCGACGGAAGAACCAATAAAGATCTTCGCGACATCAAAATCACTCGCGGATGGCTAGATCATGCAGAAGGTTCAGTTCTCGTTGAATTCGGAAAGACTCGCGTTCTCTGCGTTGCTTCATTTACTCCCGGAGTTCCTCGTTGGCTTAAGGATTCAGGAAAAGGGTGGGTTACATCCGAGTATTCAATGTTGCCTCGTGCAACTCATACACGTTCTGATCGAGAGTCGGTAAAGGGAAAACTTGGTGGACGCACCCAAGAAATTTCGCGACTTATTGGTCGCTCACTTCGAGGCATCGTTGATGTTGCCCAACTTGGTGAAAATACAATTGTGATCGATTGCGATGTTCTACAAGCAGATGGTGGAACTCGTACCGCAGCTATCACTGGTGCTTACGTTGCACTTGCCGATGCAATCAATTGGGCACAGAAGCAAGGACACATTAAGGCTGGCGCAAAACCGCTCTCAGATTCAGTTGCTGCGGTAAGCGTAGGAATAATTGATGGTGTTCCGATGCTCGATCTTTGTTATGAAGAAGATGTCCGCGCTGAGACAGATATGAATGTGGTCTGTAGCGGCGAAGGTCGATTTATTGAAGTCCAGGGCACTGCTGAAGGAGCACCTTTTGATCGCGCACTGCTTGATTCACTTTTGGATCTTGCCCTTGCTGGATGTGCCGATCTCACAGCACTTCAGAACAACGCTCTCTCAAAGTAAGCGTCGCAGCGATGAAAAAACTTCTCCTTGCCACGCGCAATAAGGGAAAGATCGAGGAGTTTCATCGCATTCTCGAGGAGATCGCTCCTGGTGAAATTGAATTAGTTGGTCTCGATCAATTTCCTGATCTTGCAGATGTGGAAGAGACGGGAGCAACATTTCAAGAGAACGCTCTTCTTAAGGCACATCAAATGTCTGCAGCAACAGGCCTTCCTGCAATCGCCGATGACAGTGGTTTATGTGTTGATGCACTCGGTGGAGATCCAGGGATTTTCTCTGCGCGCTGGTCTGGAGTTCACGGAGATGATGAAGCCAATCTACGTAAAGTTTTAGATCAAGTCAGAGATGTGCCTGATGCTGATCGCACTGCTTACTTCATCTGTGTCGCAGCTCTCGTGCTAGTCGACGGGAGCAGCCACTGCGAAGAAGGAAGATTTTATGGTCGCCTTCTACATCACCCAGTGGGTGAGAATGGTTTTGGTTATGACCCGATATTTGCCCCCGATGGATATACGATTTCAAGTGCGCAGATGAGTTCGTCCGATAAGGATGCTATTAGCCATCGCGGTAAAGCTCTTCGGGCAATCGCCCCGCATGTAAGAAAAATGGTGGCTGAGCTAGGCTAAACTTAGTACACCCGAAGCAAGGAGTAATTGTGGCCGTAAAGAAGAAACCTGCTGCCAAGAAGGCAGCCGTAAAGAAGAGCGCAGTGAAAAAGTCTGTCGCCAAGAAGTCAACAGCGAAGAAAGCTGTTGCAAAGAAGACTGTTAAGAAGTCAGCAGTAAAGAAGACAGCTGCCAAGAAGGTTGTTAAGAAGTCTGCTGCAAAGAAGACTGTTAAGAAGTCGGCGGCGAAGAAGTCAGCAGTTGCCTCAACTGTAGTAATCCCACCGGTTCCATCAGCATCTTCTCTTGGTGCCGGACGCGTTGATGTTTCATCAACACCAAAGCCAGTATCAAAGAGCACAAGCGCTCCGGCAAAACCTTCAACCACAGCATCTACGCCTAAGCAGGGTGCATCCGGAAAAGTTCTCGCTGCGATCATCGTAGGAATCATTCTTCTCGCAATAGTTGTTGTAACCCGCCCAGATAGCAATAACGATGATGCTGCTCCTGCACCAACTGCTTCAGCTTCAGCAATGCCATCTGAAGAGCCATCAGCAATGCCATCTGAAGAGCCATCAGCAGAACCAACAGCGGAACCAACTAGTGAAGCGACTTCTGCTCCCGTTGCTGCTATCGAAGGTCCAAAGACAATCGGAAATTGGAAAGATTCAGCTAAGTCCGTGATGTCAATTACCTGGAAAGCTCCTGCAGCATCTGCTGGACTAACTGGATACAAAGTTGAAGTACGCCTAAATCGCGGGGAGTGGACAGTGAAGTCTGAAGTTCCTGCGGATCAACTTTCAATTGAATTTTCAAAAACAGATTCGATGGGTGAGACAGCATTCCGCGTTTCATCGGTCTACTCTGATGGACAAGAAGCAGTCGGAAATACTTTCGGCTTTTCAGGTGTCTTTGAGTAAAAAGTTTTAATCTAAAAAACCC
>JBILEX010000138.1:0-3051 GCA_044351895.1 Candidatus Planktophila sp. | reverse complement strand
GTTGACCGCCGACGAGTGCAACTGCATAAGGAACAGTACGTGCCTGCAAAGCACTAGCAACCTCAGGTGCTGTATCAACGTCGATGCTACCAAGCTCCCATGTGTCGCCATCTTCTTTTTTGAGCTTATCTAAAATCGCGAGAGTATCTAGCGAATGAGGTGCACGAGTAGTCCAACAGAGAAGAATGACAGGCTTTGTCATCGAAACTTCGACGAAATCTGAAGCTAAATTTTCTTTTGTAACAGCCTTGCCAACCGCTATATTCGGTGATGTTGGCGCTGGCTTTCCGAGTGAACTTAAGTCAAATGCTTGACCAAAATTAGGCGGAAGCGACATCAACATCAACCCCCGAATCTCGTCTCATAGGTAGTACATCAGCGATATAGGACAACGCTGCAAATTCTAGTCCGACATCGTGGCCAGCCTTCTCACTTAAATACCAGCGATGCTCAAGAGTTTCATGGAAGAACTGTGCAGCCTCGATTCGACCCTGTAATTCGACGGGAATGAGTGAGACTGTCGGATAGAAGACTTCATCGAGCCAGCGTTTAGCTGATTCGTGCATTGGAGGGTGAGGAAGATTTTCACGTCCTCGGAATCGATCAAAGGATGCGAGCAGACGTTTTGCTTGTAGTTCTTCCGTCTCAAGTCCCACCAAATCACGCAATCGATTCTGGTGGTATCCCGCCTCGACAAGTTTAGGTTGAAAGAAAAGTTTCTTACTATCGCCATCAATTGTGACTGATACTTCCTCAACAGCGAAACCAAGGTCGTGAAGTTGGCGCATCGCGCGTTCGACTGCGTGGCGATCGTTAGGGTCTAGTACTTGTCGATCGTTAAGTGTTGCCCAGATTCTGCGATAGCGTTTCATGACTGCATCACTTGCTCGAATTGGATCCATTCCTGGATAAAGCACTCCCGACAGAGAGAGATCTTCGAGTTCAGCGGCAACATTAAAGTGGGCAATCTCTAGATCATGTTCACGTTGCCCATCACTCAAATTCTTTTGAAACTCTCCTGTTTCAGCATCAACGAGATATGCAGCAAAGCCCTCGGCGTCTCTTCTAAACAAAGTGTTCGAGAGCGAACAATCTCCCCACCAGAAACCAAGGAGATGTAAGCGGACAAGTAGGAGGGCAAGTGCGTTAGCCATCAAAGTAATATCTTGTGCGGTGACATCTTTACCACTGAGCAAGACTCGATATGGCAGAGAGAATGGAAGAAAACGGGTTGCAAGTGCGCAAGGAAGCTCTTCACCGTTCTCATCAGTGCGACCTTCGATTACTGCAATTGGTTCAACGCTAGGTGCGCCAAGATGAGCAAGTTCGCGCAGCGCTCTATATTCACGATTAGCAAACTCTGAAACTGTCTCCTTGACTGCATAGACTTCAGAGTCAGGATCTTCGGTGGAATGTACGAGCCGGACAATGTGTCTAGAAATTCCGCGTTTTTCAGTCAGGCTGGGATCTTCGGGCCACTCCTCGAGACTGATCTGCCAAGGCAATCCTGAGACGGATGCGATCTCCTCACCAAGTCCGGTAATACGTAGCGCCATGTATGAATTCTCTCATCTACCGGGGGTGAAAGCCTGATCTAACAAGGCATCGCACTTAGAATGGAGATATGTCACACTCCAAGCGAGAAGAATTCGGCATCGCAGGCGCACCGATAAATAGAACTAATCCTTTCTATTTTGGTTTCGTTGCAACTCTTGGTGCGCTTTTAGCAATAGTTCTCTTGAGAGCGCTAGCTAGTGCAAGTCAGATTTTTATCATCATTCTGCTTGCTCTCTATTTGGCGATGGGATTAAACCCTGCCGTTGAAGCCTTAAGAAAAAGGGGTCTCTCGCGTGTAAGTGCAGTTACTGCCATATTTGTAGGTGTCATTGCATTTGTTTCGTTTTTTATCGCAGTTGTCATTCCTCCAGTTATTTCACAAGGCACTTCACTTATTAATTCAGCGCCTGGATTACTGAAAGATCTTGAGAGCCATCCACTCATTGCTGACCTCAACTCACAATTCGGCATCATTGACACTCTGCAAACCCAGTTAGAGCAGGTGACATCTGATGGAACTCTGATTATTTCTGCCTTCGGTGGAGTGGTTGGTGTCGGAAAGACTGTGCTCTCTGGCGCATTTACTGGAATTACCGTTCTTATTCTTACTCTTTACTTCATCATTGGCTTGCCGCAAGCAACTAACTTTGGATTGCGCTTTGTCCCTGCAACACGTCGTGATCGCGTCTCAAAGTTAACCTTCGCCATCATCGGTCGAGTGGGTTCTTTCGTTGGAAGCCAGATTGGCATCGCCTTTATGGCATCGATCTTTGTCCTCATGCTTAGCTTTGCTCTAGGCCTACCATCGCCTTTTGCCATCGCAATGATCGTTCTCGTCTGTGGATTTATTCCATTGATTGGTCACTACATCGGAGGCACGATTGTTACCTTGATTGCGTTGACCCAATCTCTACTTTATGGAGTCATTGCGTTTATTGCTTACGTCGTCTATGTACAAATTGAAAATTATGTCGTTACACCGCGCATTATGAAACGTGCCCTCAATGTTCCTGGAGCGGTGACTATTATTGCTGCACTGCTTGGAACATCTCTTCTAGGGCTGATTGGTGGATTGTTAGCAGTACCTATTGCCGCTTCAATAATCTTGATTCTGGAAGAAGTAGTTTTCCCACAAACAGATAAGAATTAGCCTTCGATCTCTTGCGCAAGCGGTAGCCGCTCTGGTGCGATGAAGCGCGTAATCTCAGTGAGCACCCGATGTACAGAGGGTTCTCCCACCCACAGGTGCTTACCACCATCGACTGCAATCAAATTCATATGTTTGATCTTTGCAAATCTCTTGCGAGCTTCTTCGGGAACTAGGTAATCATCAAATTCAGGAATAAGGGCTGTAATTGGTCGTGGATCGTTCACCCAAAAATCAAGATCTGATTCTTGCGAATACTTAAGTGGTGGGCTTAAGAGAATAAGACCTTTGATTCGTGGATCGCGAGCGTGGCGAATTGCTAAATCTGTACCAAAGGACCAACCGCA
>JBILEX010000016.1:0-11171 GCA_044351895.1 Candidatus Planktophila sp. | reverse complement strand
GTCTTTACCAAAGGAAATCAACGAGTAGTCCAAACCCTGAATTAACAGTGAATGGCACATACTTCATTGAAGTATTTATTTAGAGAATGGCGCTAGAAATTTGCATGACTAGTTAAACCATTCTCTGGCATTGACTTATGGCACGCTGTTGAGTTCTCAAGGTACGGATGCGCACTGCTTCTTAGGATTTCTCCTAATTTTCAGGGCAGACTGCCAAACTTAGTGCATACGGCTAGGCCCGGTCAAACCGGCTAGATAGGCTCTAAATCAGGAAGTGATGCTGTACGGCCCCCAAGCTTCCCAAGGGTACGTTCCACAGCAAGGAGCGTAACTATAGGGGTGACCAGTCTGAGGGTCAAATCGGGGTGCTGGGAGATCGATCACAAGAGCGCAAAATCGCAAAATCTTGAGAAATTGATGTATTTGAGCGTAAATATTGGCCTTTCGGACGATCTCTCAGAGCTTAGGCGAGTTCAACGGCTGCGAGATCGCGCTTACCTTTACGCAAAACTGCATATTTTCCGCATAAAAAGTGGCTTTTTTCGAGGCGGAAGTCCTCCCCCGAGATCTTCTCATTATTGAGATATGCGCCACCCTCTTTAACGATGCGGCGGGCCGCAGATTTGGAGTCAACAACCCCTGCGGCTGCAAGCAAATCAACCCAAGTAGGAATTTCATCGTTGGCTGAAATCTGAACACGAGGTAATTCACTTAATGCGCTCGCTAATGTTTTTTCATCGAGAGTCGTGAGATCGCCTTGACCAAAAAGAGCCTTTGCAGCTTCTTCTACTCGTGCAGAAGTTTCTGCTCCGTGAATCAAAGAAGTAAGTTCGCGCGCAAGAGCACGATGTGCGTTACGTGCCCCAGGATTTTCGTTATGTTCCTCTTCGATCTCTTCGATCTCTTGGCGTGACTTAAATGAAAATACCTTCAGGAAGTTGATGACATCCTTATCGTCAGAGTTCAACCAGTACTGGAAGAATGCGTAAGGAGATGTCATCTCTGGATCTAGCCAGACACTTCCGCCTGCTGTCTTTCCAAACTTTGTTCCATCAGCCTTAGTGAGAAGTGGAACCGTAAGTGCATGGCCACTTCCGCCTTCTACGCGTCGAATCAAATCGAGACCGGCAACAATATTTCCCCACTGATCTGATCCCCCAAGTTGGAGTGTGCACTTGTTTCGTCGATAAAGTTCAAGATAATCGAAGGCTTGTAGTACCTGATATGAAAACTCTGTATATGAGATACCGCCTTCAAGGCGATTGGCTACTGAATCTTTTGAGAGCATTTGATTGACGCTGAAGTGCTTTCCAATATCTCGTAGAAATTCGATAGCCGACAGTGGTGAAGTCCAATCAAGATTGTTAACTACTACCGCAGGATTTGAGGCGACTTTGAAATCTAATACAGACGAGACTTGTAGTTTGATTCGGTTGACCCATTGTTCAACGATTTCGCTGCTATTAAGGCTGCGTTCTTCACTGCGACCACTCGGATCTCCGACCAAGCCAGTTGCTCCCCCGACAAGTGCGATGGGATGGTGTCCAGCCAATTGAAAACGGCGTAAGACGAGAAGAACAACGAGGTTTCCTACGTGAATACTTGGGGCAGTTGGATCGAAGCCGATGTAGAGAGTGATCGGCTTCTCTAAGGCAGCGCTCAGCTCTTTCTCATCGGTGGTCTGTGCAATAAGCCCACGCCAGCGCAGGTCATCAAGGAATTGACTCATGCGCTCATCATGCCCGAAAAGGCCTTGGACTTGGCGGAGAAATTCGCTTCAAATGCACTGACTTCACTTTTGAGGATGGCCAATTGGCGACCAAGGGCTACGGGTGCTGTTCCACCAAAAGTTGTGCGTGAGGTGAGAGCGCCATCGACTGTCAGAACCCCGCGAATATCGGGAGTAAGTGATGGATGGATCGTTATGAAATCAGCATCAGCAATTTCATGGAGCTCTATCTTGCTCTTCTCAGCTAGTGCAACACATTTACCCGCTGCCTCATGTGCTGCTGCAAATGGAACATGTGCTCGTACGAGAAAGTCTGCGATCTCAGTAGCAAGGGAGTAACCCGTAGGGGCTGCTGCCGCCATCTTTGCGCGATCAAATTCAGTTGTTGCAATCATTCCGGTAACTGCTGGCAGAACAAGTGCCAAGGTATCGAATGAATCGAAGAGAGGTTCTTTATCTTCCTGCAGGTCGCGGTTGTAAGCGAAAGGCAGACCCTTCAACATAGTGAGAACTCCAGTGAGATTCCCAACTAGGCGTCCAGCTTTTCCACGTGCCAGTTCTGCCATATCTGGATTCTTCTTCTGTGGCATTATCGAAGAGCCGGTTGAATATGAGTCGGCTACCTTCGCCCAACCAAATTCAGTAGTAGCCCAGATGCACCACTCTTCACCAATTCGTGAAAGGTGAACTCCAACCATTGAAATAATGAACAGTGCCTCTGCAACAAAATCTCGATCTGATACCCCATCGATGCTATTGCCAGCACTCTTTTTAAATCCAAGGGCGGTAGCGGTCGCTTCAGGAGATAGCGGTAGAGATGATCCTGCGAGTGCGCCAGAGCCCAATGGACTTACCGACGTTCTAACCAGCCAGTCATCGATGCGATCTAGATCTCGATTGAAAGCGTGAACGTGTTTTGCTAGCTCGTGACCAAAAAGCACTGGTTGCGCATGTTGCATATGGGTAAAACCAACTGCAGGTGCATCAGCGTACTCATCGGCTTTTGCGACAAGAGCCTGCTGTAAACGAATAATCAGCTCTGCTGTCTGCAACATTGCATCAATAGCGTAGAGGCGCAGATCTGTCGCAACTTGATCATTACGGGAACGACCAGCACGGAGCGATCCCCCAATCTCACCTAGCTTCTCGGTAAGACCTCTTTCCAGCGCTGAGTGAACATCCTCATCTCTTTCGTTATAGGTAAAGCGCCCAGTAGCCACATCTTCGGTTAATTCATGAAGAGCGGTGCGGATCTTTCCAGATACCTCCGGCGTTAAGAGAGCCGAAGACTCGAGGACTGCTAAGTGTGCCAATGACGAACGCAGATCGTATGGAGCTAATCGCCAATCAAAGTGCACGCTTCGCGAGAGGGCAAAGACTGCATCCGTTGGTTCCTCTGAAAATCTTCCACCCCAAAGCGCCATAGTTCTACCTTCTCTTCTTTGTTCTAGTTTTTCCAGCGAATGCAAGTAGTTCTCTGGCCAAAGCGTTACCACCAGTAGCGCTCTTTGATACAACCAAGACCGTGTCATCGCCGGCAATTGTCCCGATAATCTCTTTAATTCCTGAATGATCAAGGGAGCTTGCAAGTAGTTGGGCTCCACCAGGTGGTGTTCGAACGACAGCAAGATTTCCACTGGAATCAACGCTAAGAATTAACTCTTGCGGCAAAGGCATAGATCTTGCCATTGAAGAATCGCTGTCTTCCGAGATGGCATAAACCATCTCCCCTTTTTGATTTCGAATACGAACTGCGCCGATCTCCTCAATATCTCTACTGGCGGTCGCTTGCGTTACTTGATACCCAGCCTTCTTCAACGCCTGCACTAAATCTTCTTGGCTATGGATTCGACCAGTTGCAATTGCAGTTATTGCCGCAGACCGTCTCGCCGAAACCGTGTTGATTGGTTGCACTTTAGACATGGCTAGCCTCCTTTACTACTTTCTTTAACGTTGAGAGGAACTTATCGATCTGCCCAGTAGTGACAATCAGCGGTGGAGCAATTCGAATGGTCTGATCATTTGCGGCGTTAACAATGACGCCAGCTTCAAGCATCGCCGCTGCAATTTTCTTGGCGTTCGGGGTTGAAAGTTCAATCCCTAAAAGGAGTCCCCGTCCACGAACTTCAGAAATTCCAGGAGTATTGCTAAGGCTCTTCTTGATTTTCTTCTCGAAGGTTTTTGCAGACTGCATCAGTTTCTTCCTTTCAATGACATCTAGAACGGCATTGGCCGCCGCACATGCCACAGGATTTCCGCCAAAAGTTGTTCCGTGGTCGCCGGGCTGTAGCAACGCAGCCGCTCTTCCGTAGGCGATCGTCGCGCCCAGTGGCAATCCCCCACCTAATCCCTTTGCCAGAGTGATTACATCAGGTTGTACTTTCTCGTGTTCAAAACCAAACCACTGCCCAGTTCTTCCAATTCCAGTCTGCACACAATCAAAGACCAATAACGCTCCAACACGGTCACAGATATCCCTCAAGCCAGATAAATAACCATCATCCGGAGTAATTACTCCAGCCTCACCCATAATCGGCTCGATGATTACCATGGCTGTTTTCTTTGATACCGCACGAGACATCGCTGAAAGATCACCATAAGGAACGTGGGTAACACCTTTGAGCAATGGAGCAAATGGTTCACGCTTTGATGGCTGCCCGGTCATTGATAGCGCACCCATTGTGCGACCATGGAAAGATCCCTGAGCTGCAACGATGCGAGATCTTCCAGTTCTACGTGAGATCTTTAACGCTGCCTCATTTGCTTCTGCACCAGAGTTGCAGAAGAAGACACGAGCGCTGGGATCCCCTGTCATATTCTTCAATCTAGAGGCCAAGAGAAGTCCCTGCGGATGTGCAAAGAAATTGCTCACATGAGCCATCGTTGAAATCTGCTTAGTCACTGCCTTGATCACAGAAGGGTTGCCATGACCGAGAACATTTGTGGCGATGCCCGCTAGAAAATCCAGATAGGACTTACCTTCATCATCTTTAAGGACGCAACCTTGAGCGCTGACAAATGTTCGTGATGGGGTTCCATAATTTGTCATCATGACATCATCCCAAGTGATGACTGCACTCTTCTTCATCATGCGCTGACCAACGTTCCACCGCTATTTTCTAGCGCCAAAGCAAACGCTTCCGGATCCCTACCGTCGATTATTCTGACGGCCCGTGCGCCGTTATCAATCGCTTCAATGCATGCGGCAACTTTCGGTGACATTCCTTCTGCAAATGAATCTTTCATCGCAAACAATTCGTTGCGACTAATGGAAGAGATGAGAGAGTCACGATCTGGCCAATTGCGATAGATGCCTGGCACATCTGTCATCACGATGAGTGCCACCGCATCGAGGGCACCTGCAATCGCAGCCGCCACAAGATCTCCATTCACATTAAGCGCCCCGGTGCTATCAGCGTTTGAAGCAACTGGTGAAATCACGGGAACTTTTCCTTGGTCAAGTAGCGAAATAATCTGATCGGCATCAACTGCAGTTATGCGACCCACAAATCCAAGATCGACCGGTGAACCATCGACTAGACGTGTCAGCGTTTCCGCCTTAATCATGAGACGACCCGAGAGGGCAACGGCAGGAATCGAATGCGCAATTAGCGCAGCCGTAACTGCGGGTCCTACTTGTCTAGCAAGAACCTCTTCGGCAACTTCTAGCGTTGCTTGATCCGTGTAACGAAATCCACCTATGAATTTAGGCGTGATGCCGCGGGAAATTAGTTCGGCATTGACTTGGGGTGCCCCACCATGAACAACTACAACCTTGAGATTCTTTTCAAGGGCTTGGCTTAGCGCGTGAGCAAAAAGACCAGAGTCGTCTGACATTGCGTGGCCACCATATTTGACGACAAGAATGTTGCTCATATTCCAATGCCCTGAACACTTAAACCTGTAGCAGCTTCTAATCCACACATAATGTTTGCATTCTGCACTGCCTGGCCGGCAGCGCCTTTACCCAAATTATCTATTGCGATACTGACTATTGCGCGCTTTGTGTGGCCATCAACTGCAACCTGAAGGTGTGCGGAGTTGCTGCCATATACCGAGTGAGTGGCAGGCATTTCTCCCTCGGGTAGAACTAAGACAAAGTCCTGATCAGCATAGTAATTTGCGAAGTGACTTCGCAGTTCATCTGTCGTAATGAATTGATCCAGTTTTACAGTGATCGTGGCAAGAATTCCACGCACCATTGGTGCCAGCATCGGAGTAAAGGAAATTCGCACTTCTTTTCCCGTGGCCTGCGAGACGCATTGTTCAATCTCAGGAGTGTGCTGATGCACTCCCCCAAATTTATAGGAAGACATCGAACCCATAATTGCACTTGCTAAAAGATTACTCTTGGTTGTGCGTCCTGCTCCAGAAGTTCCAGACGCTGCAACGACTACAACATCATTGAGGTGCGCAAAGTGAGCCAGCGGGGTCAGCGCTAGCGCTGTGGCGGTTGCATAACAGCCTGGATTAGCAATCTTCTGCGACTTTTGAATTTTGGCAGATTGTCCTTTTATTTCAGGCAATCCGTAGACCCAGTGTCCAGCGTGATCTCCGCCGTAATATCTCTCCCATGCAGCGGGATCTTCCAATCTAAAATCTGCACCAATATCCACAAACTTCGTACTTGGCTTCAGAGCGGAAATCTCTTTGACTGCTGTTGCAGATTCACCATGAGGTAGCGCCAAAAAGACAAGATCACAGGCTGCGAAAAGTTCGGCAGAGAATTCGGAGAATCGCTGCTCGTTGAAAGAGCTCAAGTGTGGATGCAGAGAGGTGATCAACTCCCCCGCATTGGAGTGCGCTGATACAGCCTCGATTGAAAAACTTGGGTGCGTGGAGAGGATCCTGAGTAACTCACCACCGGCATAGCCACTGGCCCCGACGACACCAATTTTCATGGTTCTGAGTATATCTGGAGATCTATAAATATGCAATCATCTGCATATTTATGCAGTACGGAGAACCGCGCCAGTAGCCTTCGCGGCAGCTGCCACAGCGGATTCACGCATCTGCGCTACCTCTGCGCCAGTGAGTGTTCGATCAGGGGCACGGAACACGAGTGAGAATGCCAAGGAGATTTGGCCATCGCCTAACTTGTCGTAACGATCAAAGAGAGTGATTGATTCGAGTAGTTCACCAGCACCGGCACGCAGCGCTGATTCGACATCGCCTGCTGCGACCTTTTCATCAACAATGAGCGCAACATCTTGGAGGGCTGCCGGCATTGTTCCAACCGTTGTTGGTCGGACTCTCGATGAATCAGGCAATGCACTCAGAGCAACTGCGAATGCAGCGCTGCGGGGTGGTAACCCGTACTTAGCAATGATTCGAGGATGTATTTCACCAGCATGAGCAACTGGTTTGCCATCAACAATCAGCTCCGCACATCTGCCGGGATGCCACGGAGCGAATTCGCTGCGCGCAATACTCCATGGCAGGTGACAAAGATCGAGAATATCCGCAGCTGCAGCGATCGCATCTTGCCAACCATAAGAGCCGGAAGCACCTTGCCAATCTTCGCTCTCTTTTTTACCCACGAGAACTCCCGCAACATGAAAACCTTGAGGTGGGACGCTGGCGTAGATTTCTTTGATGATCTGCGCTGATGGACGTGAACCAATTTCAGGGTAAATACCATCAATGAGTTTCTGCGAACTTCTAAAGATTGAACCCATCTCAAATATCGCGAAGTCTTTAGCTCCACGTGAAATGTTTCGAGCCGCAACTTCGATAAGTCCAGGTACTAGATGTACGCGCATCAGAGGGAACTCTTCTGACATTGGATTTGCGATCTTGTAGGTCGAGGCTCTCTCCCCCACAAAGCCCATGAAATCAATGGTCTCTTGATTGGTAAATGGGAAAGTCTGAACTTCTGCTAATCCGCGTGATGCCAACATCGTTGCAACTGCTCGACGACGTTTCTGTGTGGGTGTCAAAGATGCATGTACTGGTCGAGGTGGAAGCACGGAAGGAATCGCGTCGTAACCAATCATGCGCGCAACTTCTTCTGCCAAATCTGCAGGTGTGAGCAGGTCCCAACGCCATGATGGCGGATCTACCTCGAAGATCTTTTCATCAACATCACAGCCAACGATGCGCAGAAGTTCAGCGATTTTCGCAGGTGCGATCTCTAAGCCCAAAATACGAGAGATATAGGAGGGATCGAGCATCAGGAGGGGTGCATAGCGTGGCTTTCCATCAACAACGGTAGCTACGTGCTGAGCAGAACTATGTGCGGTGAGGAGCTGCACAAAGCGAGCTGAAGCAAACTCGGCTAGTGATGGATCCACACTCCGTTCCAGACGACGAGATGCCTCCGATGACAACTTATGGCGACGAGAATTCTTGGCGATTGCTACAGGATCAAAGCGGACCGCTTCTAGGGCAATCTCAGTTGTCGTTTCGGATATTTCTGAGGATGCCCCACCCATCGTTCCTGCTAAAGCGAGAGGTTCTTTGTCATCGCAGACCATTAGATCATCAGGATGAAGTTGTCGTACCTGTCCATCCAAAGTTGTGAAAGGTTGCGCCTTGCCTGCGCGCTTAATTGTCAGGCCACCCTTGATCTTTGCCTTATCAAATGCGTGAAGCGGTTGACCGAGTTCGAGCATGACGTAGTTGGTGACGTCAACAACGAGTGAGATGGAGCGCATGCCCATCTTTTCAATTCTTCGACGCATCCAGAGTGGGGTTGTGGCTGTGGGATCAAAATTAGTCAGCGTGCGTAAGTAGAAGACCGAAGCCGTTGTTGGATCTTCTATCTTTGCAGTTACACCTTTACCTGTCTCGGCAAAGGTAAGGTCGCGTAGCGCATCCACTGGATCGGTAAAGCTGAGATTGAGTGAACCAGCGACTTCGCGAGCCAGGCCACGAATACTTAAGGCATAACCACGATCTGGATTGACTGCGACATCGAATATCACATCATTGATCAACAAACCTTTGATCGCATCTTCACCAATCGCGACCGTGCCTTCGGCAAAGGTCATAATCCCGGAGTGGTCTTCCCCTAATCCGAGTTCACGGGCAGAACAAATCATTCCGTTAGATGTTTTTCCATAGGTTTCACGTGCGCCGATTGCAAAATCACCCGGTAGTACTGCCCCAGGTAGAGCGGCGACGATGAGATCCCCCACAACAAAATTTGTTGCTCCGCAAATTACGTAACGAGTCTGCCCTTCACCGCAATCAAGGCCTACATATCTCACTGGTTTCTTAAACTCAGTGAGCTCCTCAATGCTTAGTACCTTTGCAAAGACCAGAGGTCCAGTGAGATCGGCCCCTTGCACAATGATTTCCTCTACCTCAAAACCAACGCGAATGAGGCCATCTGAAATCTGTTCGGGCGTAATCGAATCTGGAATCTCTACGAATTCCTTAATCCAAGATAATGGTGCGCGCATGTTAGAGACCCACTCCAAACTGACGAGTGAATCTGAGATCGCCTTCAACGATGTCGTGCATATCGGTTATGCCATGGCGAACCATCAGCGTTCGCTCAAGACCCATTCCAAATGCGAAACCTGAGTAAACATCTGTGTCGATTCCGCACGTTGCAAGAACACGAGGGTTGACCATTCCGCAACCGCCCCATTCAATCCAACGGCCGTTAAAGTAGATATCTACCTCAGCACTTGGCTCGGTGAATGGAAAGAACGATGGACGAAGACGAGTAGTGACATCAGCGCCGAACATATGGCGAGCAAAGTTATCTAGCGTCCCCTTCAGATGTGCCATCGTGATTCCCTTATCAACGACTAGCCCTTCAACCTGGTGGAAGACAGGGCTATGGGTTGCATCAAGTTCATCGGCGCGGAATGTGCGTCCCGGACAGATCACGTAGATCGGAGGTTCGTTCTCCAACATAGTTCGAATCTGCACTGGTGACGTGTGAGTTCGTAGAACTACTCCAGATTCAACTGGCTCGATAAAGAAGGTATCTTGCATAGTGCGCGCCGGGTGATCTGCAGGAATATTCAGGGCATCAAAGTTAAGCCATCCAGATTCGAGTTCAGGACCTTCGGCCACTGAAAACCCTTGCTCAACAAAGAAATCTGAAATCTCGTTCTTAATGATTGTGATCGGATGTAATCCGCCTTTATGAGCCCGCGATACCGGCAAGGTGATATCGACAACTTCATCACGGAGAACTCTTTCGTTCTGCGCTTGCTCTAGTTTCGCTGTTGCTTGTTCAAGTGCAACTGCAATCGCAGCCTTGGCTTCACCAATGATCTTTCCAACAGATGCTTTCTGATCAGCAGGCAACGAGCCAAGCCCACGACTTGCTAACGCAATTGGAGATTTGTCACCGAGGTGAGCAAGACGAGCCTCTTTCAGGAAATCTAGGTCGCTCGCTGCGGTGAAGGCTTTTTCAGCCTCTTTCACCCATGACGAAACCTCAGCCTGATCCATGGACCGTATTCTAACCGTGCGAAGGTCGAGAAAGCGTGAACATTACGATCGAGGCCGCCGCCGAAAGATTGAGACTCTCTGCCTGACCTGACATTGGAATTGCAACGGTACGCGCAGAGACCGCTAATTCAGCAGAGCTAGTTCCCGCGCCTTCATTACCAAAGATTGCTACACATGGACCAGTGGCGCGGAAATCAACAATTGATTCGCTTGCATGGGATGAGAGAACGATGCATTCTGGGTTATCTAATTCTTTAAGGAGTGTTGCCAACTCGACGGATTCGAATACTGGAATATGCCAGAGAGAGCCAGCAGTAGATCGGACAACTTTAGGTGAATACATATCAACGCTCTGCGGTGAAGTGATAATTGCCCTAGCGCCGAAGGCATCAGCCGAGCGAAGAATGGTGCCCGCGTTTCCTGGATCTTGGATCCGATCGAGATAGATAAAGAATGATTCTGGAGTGATAGCAATCTCAGAAAGTTTAAAGTTTGGAATTGAACAGACCATCAAAATTCCTTGCGGAGTCACCGTTGATGTCATGGCCTGCATTACCGCGTCACTTACCTCTACAACATTCACCTCAGTAACATCGAGATCAGAGATTCGCTGGGCACCCGCCGGGCTGAGATAGAGAGTCTCAATTGCAGGGCCTTGTTGACAGGTAAGTGCTTCACGCAGCGCTTGAATTCCTTCGGCGACAAATAGCCGTGATTCATTTCGCTCTTTAACGCCCCTTGAACCGATAAGAGCCTTCACTCTCCCGACATGCGGGGAATGAAGGCTCTCAATCATTGGATTGATTATCGGCGCTATTTTAAATTACGCAGAAACTAGGCTCTTGCGAGCTAGATCAACAAGGGTCTTAAATGTTGCTGGATCGTTGATCGCCATATCTGAAAGAACGCGACGATCTACTTCAATACCAGCAGCCTTTAGACCTTGGATGAAACGGTTATATGTCATTCCGTTTTCACGAGCTGCTGCATTAATGCGCTGGATCCAGAGCTGACGGAAGTCGCCCTT
>JBILEX010000137.1:0-3106 GCA_044351895.1 Candidatus Planktophila sp. | reverse complement strand
AGTTGTATATGCGTGCCCGATATGAGGGGCATCGTTGACGTAGTAGATCGGCGTCGTCAGATAGAAGGATTTCACGGGCGTCATCTTATTACGACTTGCTCGCATCAACGACAGCTGCATAAACGACCTTCTTAGGCAGATCAAACTCTTTTGCGACTGTGGTGATCGCATCTTTACGATCCATGCCAGCAGACTCAAATTCACGCACTCGATTAACCATTTCATCCGCTGTCTTTGCTGCTGATCCCACTGGAACTCCAGCAATCACCATTGTGATCTCACCGAGAATCTCTTTTGATGTCGACCATGTAAGTAACTCAGTCAGAGTACCGCGGACGGTCTCCTCGTAAGTTTTTGTCATTTCGCGACAAATTGCAGCGCGGCGATCGCCACCGAATATCTCGAGCGCATCGGTTAGGCATTCTGTAATTCGATGAGGAGCTTCAAAGAAAATCATGGTCCGTTCTTCAAAGCGGAGTGATTCAAGATGAGACTGGCGCGCACCAGCACTTCGTGAAAGAAAACCTTCAAAGGTAAAACGATCTGTGGCAAGCCCTGAGAGTGCAAGGGCCATAGTTGGTGCACTTGGACCAGGGATAACAACGATAGGAATATCGAGTGCAATTGCATCTCGAGTGAGGCGAAAACCTGGATCGCTAATTGTTGGCATACCCGCATCCGATACAACAAGTACGCGTTTGCCAGCTTGTAACAGTGCAAGAACTTCTTGAGTGCGAGCAGTTTCATTTCCATCAAAGAAAGAGATGATCTTTGCCGTAAAGGTAACGCCTAGATCGGAAGCCAAGCGGTGGAAACGACGAGAGTCTTCGGCAGCGATTACTTCAGCGCTTTCGATAGCTGCTTTTAGGCGTGGGCTTGCATCTCCTGGATTTCCAAGGGGAGTTGCTGCAAGAGTTAAAGTCACAGCGCTATCTTCTCAGGAATTACTCCACTTTACTTACAGATGCGCCTACCCTTGCACTTGTGACCTACGTAGGAATCTATGCGATCGCAGTAATTGGATTTCTCCTGCGCATTATCAACTTAGGTCTACCTAAGGGACTGATCTTTGATGAGGTCTATTACGTAGATGGAGCACGAGATCTTTTAGCATATGGTGTTGAGGTCGATGGCAGTAACCCAGAATTCATTGTCCACCCTCCGGTTGGAAAGTGGTTGATTGCAGCTGGTATTCAAATATTTGGGAACGATGAATTTGGTTGGAGAATTTCGACTGCAGTAGCAGGGGTTATATCGATCATCCTTATTGGTCTAATTGCGCAACGCCTCTTCAGATCTCGATATCTGACACTCTTAGCAGCGTTTCTTGCCACAGTTGATGGCCTGGCACTTGTCCATTCGCGCACTTCACTTCTGGATAACTTCCTCACAACATTTATTCTCGTAGCAACTTATTTCTTTATTCGAAAGAATTATCTTGCAACTGCAATCTTTTTGGGGTTTGCCCTTGGAACTAAATGGAGCGCTGCTTACTTCATTGTAATTTTTGGTGCAATCGCTCTCTATCGTGCTTTTACACACCACACTGGACGCGAACTCATCAAGCCAACTCTGACTCGGATCGCAACCTTTGGAATTATTCCAGTCGCAATCTATGTCACATCTTGGATTGGTTGGTTTATCTCAGATCGCGGTTGGGGTAGAGATCACTCAACAAGTCCGATTGCATCATTTATCTACTATCACCAGCAGATGCTCGGTTTCCATACCGGTCTGAGTGAGAAGCACACATACGAAGCACATCCTTGGACATGGTTGATTCAATCGCGTCCGACCTCCTTCTTTTATCAATCACCAAAAACATGTGGTGCATCTTCATGTTCACAAGAAGTGCTTGCTATGGGAACTCCATTTCTCTGGTGGGCTGGAGCGATTGCTGTATTTGTAGTTGCGGGCTTTTGGATTAAATCAATCATTAAAAGAAGGATGGAGCCAGCATCAACCATCATTGTGATTGGTATGGCTGCCGGTTACTTACCGTGGTTTGCTTTTCAAGATCGAACAGTTTTTTCCTTTTATTCAATAGTTTTTCAACCATTTCTTATCTTGGCAATCATCTACTGTGCGCGCTGGTTTATCTCGCAGAATCAAAGATGGGGCACTATCGCAAGCACAGCATTTGCTTTGCTAGTCTTCTTTAACTTTCTCTATTTCCTCCCGATCTTTGTGGGAGATGTCATCACATACGACGCTTGGTATGCGCGTATGTGGCTTCCTAGCTGGATTTAACGCAAGTTATTGATTAGAGGCGCGGTTATCGCGAAGACGAGAAACAGCTTCTTCGGCTAGTTGTTGGTCAAAGATTTCGTCTCGCGATGGTGCAGCCGCAGCCAGCGCTTCGCGCTCAAGACGCTCTTGCTCTTCACTCCACTTACCTGGCTCAGTTAAATCAATGACGCGACGAGAAGGTACAGCCTTGGCTGCGTTTACATATGTAGGAACTGGAATGCTCTGGGGATCCCATTCGCTGGCAGCCTTCTGACTTCCTTTAGGTAGAACGGTAACTCCAGAGATCTCTCGCTCTGAAAGTGGAATCCAATGTTCAGTTGTTGTCCTCGGAGTAACAACGTCTACAAGGTTTGTTGGAGAGATCCCTGCGTTTGTTCGAAGTAGTTCATCACGACGTCGCTTATTAATTTTCTCGGTGTTGGTTTCATGTCGCACTTGCGCAAGATAGAAAATAAATCCTGCAACAGGTAACAAGATAAGGGTATAAGTAACTGCTTGCATAACTGCACCTACCAATGTGATTACAAATGATGTGACAATGAGCGAGAAGAAAAGTCTTCTTCGAGTTAACTTGAGTTGATGAGCTCTTAATCGATCGACTTCAGAGAGAGGGCTTGTACTTCCAGAAACAACTTCAAGCGCACTTCGATATCGCTGAGCTGTCTTGCCTGTGAATTCGTTTCGGCTATGAATCCACCGTGGCAGAAAATAGGCAACCCACATGCCGATAATTGCTAGATAGATAATTCCTGAAGCCATGATGGTCCAAGATTAAGGGGTCACCCCTTCACATCTGTGGATTTGCCCCTTACTCATCTGCACTTTTTTATTCGACTGTTGGGTTCTCTTTTACATA
>JBILEX010000136.1:0-3109 GCA_044351895.1 Candidatus Planktophila sp. | reverse complement strand
CGCGAATCATCGGCTCAGGTCTTTCGCCTTCAGCCAGATTCATATTCTTTACACGAGCCATTGTGTGCATAGTGTGAGCTAGCGGAATACCAAACTTCTTTGCAACTGGCATCGCAACTTTTCCAGAGATCCAATAATGTGAGTGAAGCACATCGTATTTTTCGTTCTCCAAAACTGCTGAAAATGTTTCAGAAATATTAGGGATCAACGCGGGAAGATCTTCCTTTGTTGCGCTATTTGCACCAATATTTAAATGGCGCACGCGAACACCTGCAGAAAGTTCAACGATATCTGGCAGATCAGGGCTATGCCTGCGCGTAAAGATATCTACAGAGACACCCATGGCAGCCATACGTTCTGCGGATTCAACAACGTAGATATTCATACCGCCAGCATCGCCAGCACCTGGTTGATCAAGTGGCGATGTATGCACCATCAAGGTGGCAATGCGCGGATTCATAAGTAAAGGGTAGAACTAATTAGAAGGTTGCGCGAATAGTGCCGATTACTCGCGGGCCGCCCATCACCTTTTCAGGCTCAAATGGACTATCGACGCCGAAAGATTTCAGGCATGCATGTGTCAGTGTGCGGAAAGGACGAAGCGATCCATCGCTGACTTTAAATACAAAGGTGCGTCCATCTGGCAAGGATGCAATTTCAACAGCCTCTGCGCCATCTTTCATAAAGAGTCCAGGTACTGCTTGCATCATCTCTGTTGTTAGGCGACCAACGCCTGCAACCATTAATGGATGAGTTCGATACGCCTCAATAACCCTTTGATGAATGGGATCTGTTGAAATTGTGATTGCACGGATTGAACGAGCAAGGCCGGTCATGGTGAGAAGAAACAACGGCGCACCACAGCCATCTGTGCTTGTGAGTGCGACAGCTTCGCCAGCCAACAATTCAAGTTCTGCTTTGCAAGCCACTTGTAACGGATGAGATGGATCAAGGTAGTTTTCTATTGGCCAATTATTTTTTACACAGGTAAGCAACATCGCAGCATGTTTTCCACTGCAATTCATTGAGATACGTGTTGCATCCTTATCACCCCATGCTTTGCGCTCGGCATCGCCTAACGGACGATCAAGAGAACATTGCAACGCACTTTCATCTAGTCCAGCCATCGCTAAAATCTCGCGCACACCATCGAGGTGCATCTGTGCACCCGAATGACTTGATGCAGCAAGTGCCAGCAAGCGTGGTTCAAGATCTAACCCATGTCGCAGCATTGCAGATGCTTGAATTGATTTAATCGTAGATCGAGGAAAGACAAGTGCATCCGCATCACCGAGTTGACGATGAATACTTCCATCAGAATTCAGTGCAAGTAAATATCCGCGGTGTGTTGATTCAACAACACCATCGCGCACATATTCTGCCAATAGTGCGTCAGTACTCATTCGCTCTGTCTTTCAAGAGAAGACCAAATATGCGCTTGCAGCTCTTGTCCTTCTGCTGCCATGTCGTAAGCGAAGAACAATTCGCCAGCAACCAGTCCGTATAGGCGTACGCCTGCTGTAACAATTTTTGCAGATGGCGCTGAATACCCTTGATCCAAAACAAGTTGAATCTTCGGTCCATCAAATGTTCCAACCCAACCTTCTGCGATACCGGTTGAGTGCGTGACCACAACTTCCAAAACGTTATTTGGTTTTACGCGCCAGAAGCCAGCTTCGGATGCTCCTGGGCGAAGGATGTCGCCCTTGTCATCGATGATCCATGATCGTGAAAAGTAATTCAGAAAGGGGCGACCATCATGGTTAAAGACCACTTCATGCGCGTATTCAAAGGTCTCAATGTTTGGATATTCACCGCGGCCTTTGCCCCGCCATGTTCCGACCATCCATGCAAGTGGATTGAGATCAGGGTGCAATCCTTCAGGAATTGTGAAGACCATTAAATTCTGCCTCTCTTATACGTGCGAGGGTTCTGTGCTTGCGACTTACGATAAGAACGGAAGCCAAGAAAGAAAAGGAGCAGTGAAGTGAGGCCGGCGACTACGCCAACTGCGCCCATCGTTACCGTCTCCATGGGTTAAGAGTAAGCGATCTTAAGCGGGAACTATGACTTGTTGCGCAGCGCTGATTCCACCCACGGTAAGAATTGCCTCGACTGGCGTTGTTCGCTTGATTACAGCCAACGCAATCGGTCCAAGTTCGTGATGCCGAGCCACAGTTCCAAGAAATCCCACGACTACTCCATCATTTTCAACTGGAGTACCAGTTGCTGGCATGACGACAGCGCTGCCATCAAGGTGCAACATCACAAGGCGGCGCGGTGGATTTCCGAGATTAAAAACTTTTGCAACAGTTTCTTGTCCGCGATAGCAGCCTTTATTCATATGGACCGCACCACCTAAAACACCGAGTTCATTAGGAATAGATTTATGATCGGTATCAAAACCAATACGGGGACGCCCAGCAGCAACGCGCAGTGCATCAAGTGCCCACATTCCAACTTGCATTGCATGTGCGCCAAAAGCTTTCTTCATCTCATCGAGTTCGCTACGTGGAACAAGTGCGTACGGCCCGCCTAAATCAGTCGGTACACCTGGTGCGCGCAGCACAACAAAATCAGCACTGGCATTACGAACTTCAACTTGGCGGGTAAAGATCATCTTTGTTAAGTAACCCAGTAAACCTTCGCAGTAATCCGGTGCAATAACGGCCCACGAAGTGCTGCCATCATCGACCAATAAAAATTGATACTCAACATGTCCGCGCGGATCTAGAACCATCACATCAACCCACACGCCAGGTGTGAGTTCGGAGAGATGTTGCGTCGTGACATCGTGCAACCAAGTCAGGCGATCAACACCTGAAATTGAAATTACCTTAAGGTGTGAGAGATCGGCCCATGCGGTGCCAGCTTCGAGAGCTTTCTCTTCTTTGAACGGTTCGCCGAAATGCCAGATAGCCCCTTGATCAGGGCCCTCTTCAACAAATACCGCGGTCATACCTGCAAGTGTAGAACTACTTATCTACACATGCAGCACAGGTGCCATAGATCGCGAAGTGTGTGACATCTGTCTTAAATCCATAATCATCGGAGAGGTTCTGCACGAAGTTCGCTGCAACATCGATAGGTGCATCGCCTATAGATCCGC
>JBILEX010000026.1:0-9102 GCA_044351895.1 Candidatus Planktophila sp. | reverse complement strand
CAACTAGCTGTCCACCAACGCTGATTAAGGTAAAAGTGAGTACACCAAGGTGCTGCACGATGGTTGAAGTGAAGGCAATATAAATCACTCCAATGACTCCACCTGTATAAATCCACCATGGACCCGCTGGTAGAGGTGAGAGTTTCATTCCTCCAACAGCCATCGCAGTGATCAGAAGTATCAGAAGGAAAGTCGTTCCCATTGCAAAATTCAAGAGTGATGTTGTGAAGCTTTGATGTGAATGCTCATTAATTTGGCCATTGAGTGCGCGTTGCACTCCAACAATCGCCCCGGCAACAACTCCAAGAACGACGGCAGCAATCGAAAGATCTCGCCCATCGAGTCGATCAGCTACTGAAATGAATACTGCAAATACGGTTACAAAAGCGGCGGTAACTCGTCGTGGTGTGATCGCTTTCTTACCGCCACCAGTTAGACCAATACGATCAACGACTAGCGAGATTGCACTCTGACCTGCGATCGAAGCAACAGAGTAGATCGCAACGCCAATCAAAGGAACGATCTGAGTCTGAACTGCAACAAAACTACCGCCCAGCATTCCGGCAAAAAGTGTCCAAGTTGGAATCTCTTTTGCACGTGCTGCGCCACGCAGTGTGCGAACGCCCTGTTTAATTGATGGATTGAAGAGTGCGATTACAGCGATGATAATCAGACCTGATCCAAATGAAACTAAAGCTGCTTGCAGACCATTATCTAGACGGTGCGATAGTTCACCATTAGCGCGAGCTTGAATTGCAATCATCAGACCAGAAAGTGCTGCGAGAAAATCTAGCCGTTTATGTTGCATCTGCACACTTTACTTTAGCTATCGAGTTGAAGTGTGATTTCAAGCCACTCTTCTTCACGTTTAGCAAGTTCAGATTCGATAGCAGCGAGATCTATGGCAATTTCAATCAAGCGACTAGCATCAGATGAAGCTTCATTTTGCTGACTCTTGAGGGTTACAAGTTTCTCGCGTGCCTTCTCAATTTGTCGCTCCACTCGCGCTAAATCTTTCTTGAGAAGTCGCTCTGTCTGAGCAGAAGAAACTTTCTTGCCACCTTGTGACGATCCACCTTTGAGTGAACGAGCTCGATCTTCTAAGTATTGATCGACACCACGCGGAAGATCGCGGAGTTGTCCATCGCCGAGCAATCCAACAAAGCGATCGCATACTCGTTCGAGAAAATACCTGTCGTGCGAAATCACAATAAGAGTTCCACCAAAACTATCCAACAGATCTTCAAGTTCTGTCAGGGTTTCGATATCAAAATCATTTGTTGGTTCATCGAGTAGCAATACATTCGGTGAATCCATAAGTAAGCGCGTAAGTTGCAAGCGACGCTTCTCACCACCAGAGAGATCTCCGACTGGGGTCCATTGACCATCACGATCAAAGCCCAGACGTTCGCAGAGTTGAGACGCTGAAAGCGTTCGACCTTTACCGATCTCAATGTGGTTAGCTACATTTTCGACTGCCTCTAAGACTCGCCATGTTGGATCTAGTTCATCTAAATGTTGGGTAAGAAATGCAATCTTTACAGTAATTCCTGTTACTAACTTACCCGCCGCAACCTCAAGCTCGGCAGCCATGGTGCGCATTAGCGTAGTCTTGCCTGCACCATTAATGCCTACTATTCCAAAGCGATCACCGGGCCCGATGTTCCACGTTAATTCGCTTATGAGTTCCTTATCCCCTGCTGTAATTTTTGCATGTTGGTATTCCAAAACAGTACGTCCAAGACGATTGAGTGCAAATTTAAGCAGCTCTGATTTATCACGAGGTGCTGGTTCGCTACTGATTAACTCATTGGCTGCATCAACGCGGAATTTTGGTTTCACAGTTTGGGCAGGTGCACCGCGGCGAAGCCAGGCAAGCTCTTTGCGGATAAGTTGATTACGCCGCGCATCCATTGCACTTGCTTGGCGAGCTCGCTCAGCCTTTGCCAAAACATATGCCGAATATCCTCCGTCGTACTCTTCCAGTACTCCTCCAACAACTTCCCATGTGCGATCCGTTACGGCGTCAAGAAACCAACGATCGTGAGTAACTACTAGAACAGCCAAATCTCTTCGCGCATTTAAGTGTTGCGCAAGCCAATCAACACCTTCGACATCAAGATGGTTTGTAGGTTCATCGAGCATTATGAGATCTAGTTCATCGATAAGTAGCTTTGCAAGACCGACTCGACGTTTTTCACCACCCGATAGAGTCACAAATACTCTCTCAAATAGATGATCATCAAAACCACCAAAGAGGCCAGTAAAGACTTCACGAATCTTTGGGTCACTCGCCCATTCATGTTTAGCACGATCACCGATAACAAGATCTCCGACAGTCGCAGTTTTATCAGCCACGTCAACTTGCGAGAGCATCCCAACGCGCACTGAATTTCCCTGCGTTACTCGCCCCTCATCCGCTTTTTCGATTCCAGCGATAATCTTCATCAGCGTGCTCTTGCCAGCACCATTTCGACCAACAATTCCAATTCGATCGCCCTCAGAGACGCCGATAGAGACTTTTGTGAGTAATGGGCGGATATCAAAGGCCTTACTTACACCTTCGAGATTGACAAGATTGCGCCCCATAATGGAGAAGCGTACCTTTGCGCCATGATGGTTACAGACCGTGATTACGCGATTGCACTTGATGCGAAGGATCCACTTAAGGGCTTTAAATCATTATTTATGATTTCAGATCCAGATATCTGTTATTTGGATGGAAATTCACTTGGTCGCTTGCCTCTTGCCACAATCACTGCAGTAAATGATTTTATGTCCAAGGAGTGGGGACCTGAAGTTGTCACCGGTTGGGGACATTGGGTTGATGAAGCACAGCCAACAGGAGATCTTCTTGGGCGTGCAACGCTAGGAGCAGCAGCAGGCCAGGTTCTGGTCTGCGATACAACATCAGTAAATTTCTATCAACTGGCACTTGCTGCAATTCATGCACGCCCTGGCCGTAAAACAATCATCACTGATGCAGCAAATTTTCCAACTGATCGCTACATCCTTGATGGAATTGCAAAACAGTTTGGCCTCAATCTGATCATCATCGATAATGAAACTCCAGGAAGTGCTGAGAATGAACGCATTACGCCTGAGATTTTAGAGAAGTATTTAAGTGATGATGTCGCTCTTGTTACTCTCGAAGTCATTCAATACCGATCAGGTGCTCGCAATGACATCAAATCCCTTACCGATTTGGTGCGCAAATTTGGGGCGTTCTTGTTATGGGATGCCAGCCACGCTGTTGGGGCTATCGAGATGGACTTTGATAAGAACGGTGTTGATATCGCAGTTGGTTGTACATATAAGTACGGAAACTCTGGCCCTGGTTCTCCCGCTTGGTTATATGTAAATAAGCGAGTGCAGGCAGAGTTACAAGTTCCAATCCAAGGTTGGTTTTCACAAGGAGATCAATTTGGAATGGGGCCGACCTTTGAACGCGCAGATGGAATTCGCGGATTTCAGATCGCATCTCCTTCTCTTATCGGACTTCGTTGTGTAAAAACTGCATTCTCGATGATTGAAGAGGCTGGCATCGATGCAATCTCACAAAAGGCTGCGACTGGAACACAGATGATGATCGAGCTCTTCGATGCCTGGTTCGCAGATCTAGGTTTTACGCTACTTACATCTCGTAATGCAGCTGAACGCGGTGGTCATATCTCACTTGGTCATCCAGATGCGGCGCGAATCTGTGTGGCACTTCGTCAATTCGCCAACGTTATTCCTGATTACCGCACACCAAATTCAATTCGTCTAGCGATCGCCCCACTTCCCACGTCCTATGTTGAGATCTGGGACGGTTTCCAACGTATGCGTGATCTCGTTGCTTCGCGTCAATATGAAACTATCAAAGAATCAGATTCGAGGGTTACATGAGCAATTCAACAGGAAATGAATTCGAATCTGCGCTGACCTACAGTTCATATCTAGCAGTTGATGAACTCTTAGGGCTACAGCGTCCTCTCTCGGAGGGGCCAGAACACGATGAGATGCTCTTTATTATCATTCACCAGACATATGAGCTCTGGTTTAAGCAACTTATCCACGAATTTACCGCAGCTCAGCAATCGCTCGAAGATGGTGATACCCACCGCAGCCTTGCAATCTTGGGGCGTATTCGGACAATTCTTAAAGTCTGTGTGACACAGATCGATATCTTAGAGACGATGACTCCACTTCAATTCAACGCTTTTCGTGGATACCTCGCATCCTCAAGTGGTTTTCAATCAGTGCAATTTAGAAAAGTGGAAGCAATTCTTGGACGCCGTGATTCAAAGATGTCAGGGCACCTTCCACCAAAGGATCAGCAAGAAATTGCGACAATCACTTCACGGAAGAGTCTCTGGGATTCAACTCTTGCCTACCTCAATTATCGTGGGCATGGAATTCCAAATCACATTCTCAATCGCGATGTAAAAACACACTACGAAAGCAACGAGGAGATTCAGGAAATTCTTCTTGCAGTACACAAACATGATCCAGAAAGTGCGATGGTCTGTGAACGCCTTGTTGATATTGATGAAGGTTTACAAGAGTGGCGTTATCGCCATGTAAAGATGGTTGAACGAACCATTGGATCTAAGGTCGGAACCGGTGGATCTATTGGCGTTGAATATCTTGCCAGCACGCTCTTCGCGCCAGTCTTTGCTGATTTATGGAAAATCAGATCACGCTTTTAATCTAATTCTGTGGCAAGCCCACGAGAACGATTTCATCTAAAGACTTGCGTCCACGTGGTGCAAGTTCTCGCTCTGCCAAGGCGGTAGGCAACTTCTCCGGGCTATCTTGCTTGCCGATAGCGATAACAACTACAGGAACAAGTTCGCTTGCCATTTCAACGTTATTACGCGCCTTATCTTTATCAAAGCCTGTCATTTGATGGGCCACAAGTCCACGATCATGAGTTTCAAAAACAAGTTGGGCGACTGCCAATCCACAATCAAATTGATAGTCAGCGTGAATTGATCCGTCATCGCGAGTTGGTTGTGCGGCGACAAGGATTAGTGCTGATGCGTTCTTAGCCCACCCTTGGTTAAATTCAACGAGCGATGCCAAAATCTGATTGAAGGTTGTATCGCCACGCTTGCCTACAAAAAAGCGCCATGGCTGACCATTGAATGCTGAAGGTGCCCATCGCGCCGCCTCAAGAATTCCTAACAGATCAGTATCCGAGATAGGGGCGCTCTCATCGAGCGAGCGAGGACTTCTGCGAATTGCAATCACTTCATTTACTGGAACGGCTGTCTGTGCTCTCATAACGGGTGACCCTACCCCTCATTCCTCAAATTTGCAGTCTGAAAACTATCCATCATGCATATGCATAGAGTTAAATAGACCAATGGCTACAAAGATGCATCCAACTAAATCACTTCTAATTTCTACTACAGTGACACTGCTTGCAACAAGGCTTCCCGGTGAAATTGCAGTCGATGAAATTTTAGATGCTTCAGGAATCTCTAAAGGAAGTTTGTATCACCACTTTGAGGATCTTGGCGAACTATTAGAAGCTGCCCAGGTGGAGATTTACGCAGCGTGGGTTGACCGAAGTGTTGACGCGTTGGTTGCGATGATTGCAAAGGTGAAGACGCGCGAAGATATAGTTAATGGGCTAAAAACAATCACTCGCTTTACGCAAGATCAAAAGTACAGCAATACACGTTTTCAACGCGCGCGGGCCATTGCTGCCGCTGAACATAATCCTCGCTTTAAGAAGCGTTTGGCTGAAGAGCAAACCCGACTCACCGATGCACTTATTGATCTCATTAACGAAGCTCGCAATAAAGGTTTGTATGCAAGTGATTTTGATGCTCACGCTGGTGCAGTTCTTGTGCAGGCGTACACACTCGGCATGATTGTTGATGACTTTGTAGATAACCAAATGGACCCAGAAGCTTGGTATGAATTAATTGATAAAGTTGTAGATAAAGTCTTCCTCGTATGATTATTTCAGCTGCTCGCGCTGTTATTGATGGTCAGGAGCGCAGGGATATTTGGCTCGATATTCGCGAAGGTTTAATTCATGAGGTTGGTGACGGACCTCATCCGTCTGCCGAGAGAAAGTTTTCCGGCACGCTGATTCCAGGGTTTGTTGATATCCACTGCCACGGCGGAGGTGGATACTATTTTTCTAACCTAAACGCAGATCTAATCGCTATTGCGATTGATACTCATCGACAAGCAGGCACCACTACTCAATACGCAAGCTTGGTCACAGCTGATCTAGATCAACTTCAATGCCAGATCGAAGCGCTAATTCCATTTGTGCGAAGCGGTGATCTCGCCGGAATACATCTCGAAGGTCCATATCTATCTCGCGCCAAATGTGGCGCACATGCTCCAGAGCTCCTACGCGTACCTCACCTAGAGGAGATCAAATCACTAGTTGAGTGGGGGCAAGGAACGATCGCGATGGTGACGATCGCACCTGAACTTGAGGGAGCGCTCGAATCCATTGCTTGGCTCGCTTCTCAGGGGATTATCGCCGCAATCGGTCACTCAGATGCCGATGCAGATACTGCTCGCGCTGCTATCGATGCTGGCGCACAAGTTGTTACACACTTTACAAATGCAATGGCAAAGATGGTCGGTGGTCAATCTATGGCCACAGAGGTGCTAGATGATTCTGATATCGCTCTCGAACTTATCAATGACGGCACCCACGTTCCGATTGATGTCATCGAAGTACTAAAAAAGAGCGCCTTGGATCGAACAATTCTCGTCACGGATGCAATGTCAGCTGCAGGCAGCGTTGATGGAATGTATTTAATTGGTGATTTAGAAGTTGAAGTGAAGGATTCCATCGCCCGTTTAGTAAGTAATGGCGCACTTGCCGGAAGTACTTTGACTATGGAGCGAGCATTTGTTAATTTTATAAATAAGGATGGCGTCAGTATTGTCGATGCAGTCCATGCATCTTCTACACGCGCAGCTCAAGTTTTTCGATTAAAAAACGTGGGGTCACTAAGTATTGGAAAAAAAGCAAATATTCTTCACTTTGATGGAAAAAAGATAGAATTACTTACTTTTTAAAGTTAAAACACGCGTAAATTTCATATTAGTTGCAACTTATTTCGGGATTAGAGATACTTACCCCCTAACGAATTGGACTTTACAAATGTATTCCACGATGCAGAAGCATCATGCAAGTAGCTTTAGACATATCCCTGCTTCATCAAAGCCAGTCTCACCAGAGCGAGTTGCTCAAGTTTTGGCAGATGAATGGAAACTCTTCACCAAGAACACAAAGGCATCTGAGGCAGAAAGTAAGCGCGCCTTTGATTCACTGCCTCTCGGCGTGACCTCAAGCTTCCAGCACTGGGATCCATATCCCATCTCAATCGCCTCTGCAGAGGGCGCCTGGATGACAGATGTTGATGGTCGCAAACTCCTTGATCTCTCTATGGGCTTTGGCGCAATGCTCGCTGGCCACCTCAACCCAATCGTTGTCGAAGAGATCCAATCTTCACTTCGCACTGGAATGCTCTTTGTAACGCCTTCACCGATTTCAACAGATGCAGCAGAGCGCATATGTAAGCGCTTTGGCATCGACCAGGTTCGCTTCACAAACTCAGGTACAGAGTCGACGATGTATGCCGTTCGCGTTGCTCGATCTGCAACTGGAAAGATGGGCCTACTTAAGGTCGAAGGTGGTTATCACGGAAGTTACGACCCATTCGTTGTCTCTTCAAAACCTCCGCTAGATAAAATTGGAAATCCAGAGAAGCCAAAGGCTTACATTGACTCCAACCTCGTCCCGGGAGATATCTACGTAGTTCCTTTCAACAATCTCGAAGCTCTCGAGAAGATGTTTAAGAAGAATTCGAAGAAGATTGCGTGCTTTATTGTTGAACCGGTACTAGAAAATCTAGCGATTGTTCTTCCCGATTCTGGATATCTCGAAGGTGTTCGCGCGCTCTGCGATAAGTACAACGTTGTTCTCATCTTTGATGAAGTGAAGACTGGTCTAACTGCGGGAGCACATGGCGCATCTGCACGTTTAGGTGTTCAGCCAGATTTGATTACTCTTGCAAAATCTATTGGTGGTGGACTTCCACTTGCAGCATTTGGTGGAAAGAAGAAGTACATGGATTACGTCACCAACGGCAAGATGGCTCACTTTGGAACATTCAATGGAAATCCACTCGCAATGGCTGGTGTTCGCGCTATTGATCGCATCTGTACTGATGAGGCGATGGAGGCAGCAGAAACACTTAATTTGCAGGCTTTGACTCGCATTAGCGCAATCATTGACGAGTACGAACTACCTGCACACACTGTTGGTTTCGGAGTTAAAGGCTGTGTCACATGGTCAAGAACTCCAGTGCGCAATTACCGCGATTACAAAGCAACTGATTTCGGTATCGCAGAAGCACATTGGCTCTTCTCACTTAACCGCGGCATCATCACTCCACCTGGACTGGACGAGCAGTGGTTGATCAGCTTGGCTCATGGCCAGGCAGAGATTGATCTACTTGTTGAAGATTTCCGCGAATTCGCAGTGGCGCTACGCGGCTAAACACTCCATGAAGAGTGCAGTGGGCGACCTTCTGCATACCCTGCAGATGATTGAATTCCAACCGTTGCGCGCTCTGCAAACTCATTGAGATCGTGCGCACCTGCATAGGTACATGAAGATCTCACGCCGGCGATAATCTCATCGAGAAGATCTTCAACGCCTGGTCGGCTTGAGTTGAGGTACATACGTGAGGTTGATATTCCCTCTTCAAAGAGCGCCTTACGTGCGCGATCAAATGCATCTTCAGAAGATGTACGTGCAGCAACTGCGCGAGCAGATGCCATGCCGAAAGATTCTTTAAAGAGTTTGCCATTTGCATCACGTTGTAAATCACCAGGTGACTCATAGGTACCTGCAAACCAGGACCCAATCATTACTTGTGATGCTCCGGCTGCAAGTGCCAGCGCAACATCACGTGGATGACGAACTCCGCCATCTGCCCACACAGACTTTCCAAGTTCTTTAGCAGCTGCTGCACATTCAAGCACTGCTGAAAATTGTGGACGACCAACACCTGTCTGCATTCGAGTTGTACACATTGCGCCAGGGCCTACGCCGACCTTAATAATGTCAGC
>JBILEX010000158.1:0-10723 GCA_044351895.1 Candidatus Planktophila sp. | reverse complement strand
CCTAGACGATGGGGACGTTAAAGGCTGGCCTATCGTACCCGTGGATAAGACCTAAAACCAAAACGAGATTTACTGCGCAATTTCTACTGGTTCTGCTGCGCCTACTGGGTTTTCTCGCTTATTTCGAAGGGCCAATAGCGAGCTTGCGACAAGGGCGACACCTGCTGCAAAGAGTCCGAGGGCTGAACCTACGGATCCACCTAAAGTTTCTGCGACAAATTCACCAACACCAACTGTTGTAGTTAAAACCGCGGTCAATACCAAAGGCCATGCATGCACGCGAAGGTAGAGCCATGCTGTTGCACTGGCTACTGCAGCCATTGAAAGATATGAGAGCCAATGTTCTGCATCGATGAAGATAACTTGTGTTGCGATAAAAAGAGTTGCTCCACCGAAGATATATCCAAGCAAGGTGTCGAGATTTCTTTTATATGTAAGGAAAGTCCACGCACCACCCAAAACTAGGAAGTATGTTCCGACATAGATCCCCATTCCAGATCCATCTGGCGTCAGATCTGAAAGTGCCATGATTCCGGAGATGAATATGTATCCGTAGAGAACGACGTGACCAACAAAAGTTTGGACCATGTAATAGCCGATCAGAGCAATCGCAGTACCTGCCAGAAAGGCAAGAGTCGGAGCGTCGCGATTCGGATCAATAATTGCAAGAGTGCCCGTTGTACTGGCCGCCGCCAAACCGAAGAGAACACCGGATAAACGAGATTTAACTGCAGTGCTTGTTCCAACAAAGGTACCAAGTGCAAAGAGAGCAACCGCAAGTGCTCCAAAAAGAATTCCACGTTGTAGTTGCGTAAAGGCTTCCCATTGGCGAGCGGTAACAATTGTTACTGCAATTACAACGAAGGCACCGCCGAGGTATCCAGCGATTTCAGCCAAGACGCTCTTCCGTGAATCAGTTTGCTCTTGTGTTGCTTGATATTGGGTGCGAACCAGATCAGCTTGAGCGGCGCTCAGAGACCCGTCATGTACGAGCGCATCGAGTGCCGCATCAAGCTTTCTGGCATCTGCCATGAGTTAGAGCAAGCTCCAACGAATAGTGATCGAGACTGTGACATCTTGGTTTCCGAGATCAATCTCAGTTGCACCGGTATCGGCCGACTTTGCAAGGCCCATGATTGGTGCATATGAGATTGGGCTTGAATTCTCAACAAGGTAAGTCACCTTGCCAAGCTTTACGCCAAGGAGAGTTGCATATGACTTTGCCTTGGCGCGGGCATTTGTAACTGCTGCAGCACGTGCAGATGCAGTTGCTTTTGCTGAATCAAGAACAAAAGGAGTGGCACCCTGAATTTGAATGCTATCTCCCGCTGCTGCGACTACATCATCGATGATTGCACCAGCACTTGTTGCGTTACGAATTATGACTTCAAAGCTTTGGCTCGCGCGATAACCGATCTGCACTGAACCCTTTTCTTGTGTGTAGTTGTACTCAGGATAGACAGAGATACTTGTTGTCTTTATATCCTTGATTGCAATCTTCTTTGCTATGAGCGCTGCGCGAACTTTGGCTGCAGCAGCTGATGTCTTTGATAGTGCCTCAGCGCTAGTCCCTGCAATATGTGTGACATTTGCATTCAAGCGAACAGCATCAGGTGCCACCTGGACGACGCCTTCGGCATTAACGGTGACATAGCGCTCTGGAGTTGCAGCAGATGCCGGTACGGCAAAGGCTGCGGCTGCGACAAGTGCGACTACTGGGATTGCGATTAATTTCTTAGTGAGTTTCATGAGGCAAGTATCGCACTTCTTTATAACGTTTATCTGTGTAGCAACTGATATAACTCTGTGTGATCTGAACACATTTTTTCTAGCGAGAAATAACGACTGGTCCTTTCTCGCCCTGCCTTACCCATAATTTCGCGCAAAACCGGGTCAATCGAAAGCTTTTGTAGCGCATCCGCCAAGGCGGCAGGCTCGCTATCAACTAGATATCCATTTACTTCATGGACCACAATGTCGCTGATAGAACCAACGCCAGTTGCCACAATCGGTAGCGCTGCCTGCGCCGCCTGAATCAAGGTAAGTGGGATTCCTTCATTATCGCTAGTCAGAATTGCGATATCACTTGCCGCTAAGAGTGCACCGATGTCTTTTCGCCACCCCAAAAATCTCACAGGCAGATCACGTCGTTCTGCATCCCGCTTAGTCGCTTCAAAGAGATCACCTTCACCGGCAACAATAAATTTCACAGGCAAATTGCGCGCCTTGATTTCAGCTGCAGTGTTAAGTAATCGATCAGGTCGCTTAATGGCAGTCATTCGTCCTACATATGCCACATATACATCGCCCGCATCCATCGCAAATTGCTGCCGTGCGGCATCTTTTGAAATCTTGGCTGGTTCAACTAACCCTGGAAAGAAGACGCGATACTGATCGCTTTTTCCGATTCCTGCAGCCAAGAGATCATCTTTTACTTGATTGCCTATCGCAATCAGAATATCGGTGCGCTTTGCTAAAAACTTTTCGATCGCAATAACGAGCTTTACCTTCCAACCGCTGAAGTACCCGTGTAGCAAGTGGCCGTGAAAAGTATGTACACACTTTGCGCTGCGACCAGCCAAGATCGCAGCCAATCGACCCAGCACACCAGCCTTAGCAGTGTGTGTATGGATGACATCAGGTGCAATTTTTTTGATCATCGCAACGAGTGCGAAAAATGCGCGAATATCTGAGACCACTGAGACCGAACGCCCAAGACCAGCAACACGTGTCGCCTTGATATCTGTGGCGACTGTCTCCAAATAATCAGCCTCATCAGAATCGCAATATCCAGTGATTAGCACTTGCTCGACCTTTGATGAATCGATGCTTCGCATCAAGTCGGCGACGATGACTGCAGGACCACCCACATTCATGCGTGCAATGATCTGCACGACCTTCACCTTCTTATTCACCGCTTGAGCCATGTGATTATCTTCTCGCAAAAGCAGGGATAATTGCGGACATGAGCACCGGCCAATTCATATCGCGCTGCACCGCAGATGCGATGCAATCTGCTGCCGCCTCAATCGCACAAGGCCACCTCGTCGCCTTTCCAACAGAGACTGTCTACGGACTAGGTGCTGATGCATCGAGCGCTGTTGCAGTTGCCAAGATTTATGCTGCTAAAGGTCGCCCTGCTGATCACCCATTAATCGTTCACATCTCGTCAATGGATGGAATTGGATATTGGGCAGAGGAGATTTCGGAATACGCAATCCAGCTAGCTCGTGCATTCTGGCCCGGTCCTATGACACTTGTTTGTAAGCGATCTGCTTCAGCAAAAGACTTCATTACTGGGGGACAGGACACGGTTGGACTGCGGGTGCCTGATCACGTTGTTGCACTCGCACTCCTTGATGCGGCGGAACAAATAGGTGTAAATGGAATTGCTGCTCCTAGCGCCAACCGTTTTGGCCATGTCTCCCCAACGACAGCAGATGCAGTTCGTGATGAACTGGATCAATACCTTTCCGCCGATGACATCATCCTTGACGGTGGTCCATCCCACGTCGGAGTCGAATCAACAATCATTGATTGCACTGGAAGCAACCCACACATCCTTCGTCCTGGCGCGATTACCCAAGCAATGATTGAAGAAGTCACTGGGCTCAAGGTCACTGATGCGGAAAATGAAATTCGCGTCAGCGGTTCACTTGAAAACCACTACGCACCGAAAGCACACGTTGTACTTGATACAAATCCGCAACTTGGAGATGGATACATCGCAATGAGTGATAAACCAACACCTGCAGGAGTTATTCGTTTAGCATCACCAAAAACTGTTGAAGAATATGCACGCATTCTCTATTCATCACTTCGTGATGCTGATTCACAAAAGATCAGCCGCATCTGCATCGACCAACCGAGCGGAGATGGCCTCGCCATCGCTATCTGCGACCGCTTGCAGCGCGCAGCCCGTGGGCGCTAGAGGTACATAAACTCGGCTAAGATATGCCAGCATTTACATGCAGTTGGGGCCTTTAGCTCAGTCGGTAGAGCAACGGACTTTTAATCCGTGGGTCGTCGGTTCGAGCCCGACAGGGCCCACTTTCTTGCTCATAATCTTTTGTTAATCGACTACCCCTGAATTAGACTGGTGGTTCAGCAAAGCGGATTTTGTTAAATCTCGGGGAGTCTTCGTGGAGTTCTTTAGGCCGGGTACGGCAAACAAACCAGGACGTTATTGGTCTTCGGTTATCCGCGTTCGTAAGGCGCTAATCGTTGCTCTCATCGCACCCTTCTTCACGGTTGTCTCCGCCGTCGTACCGCAAGTTTCTCAAGCTGCGCTGATCTCTGCGGCGGATGGAAGTTGTACTCAGGATGTTGGAAGCACAAGCGGCGTCACAGTTACAAAAGTCGGAAACGATTGCGTCGTTGTTTTTACAAGCAGAACTGCGACAACATGGAAGGCACCCGCAGGAATTTCTAGCGTTCGATATCTGGTCGTTGGTGGTGGCGCTAGTGGTGACCGCGGTAATTGTGGTGTTTATTGGGGTCGCGGTGGTGGTGGCGGCCGAGTTCTCGATTCAACCCTGAGTGTCACACCTGGCACAAGTTATACCGTTGCAGTTGGTGCAGGTGGAGCTGGGGAAGTAGCAAGTTGTCCCAATACTGGTGGTAACAATGGAACTGCCTCGCAATTCGCCTCAATTACTGCTGCACGTGGTCTCGGTGGAACCGCAAATACCGCAACGGGTGGAACAAGTGGCGCAGGATTAGCTGGAGGCACTGCTGTTGGCGCACTTGGTGGCGGCGGCGGCGGCGGAGCTGGTGCAGCGGGCAGTGGAAAAAATGGTGGCGCTGGCGTTAACTCCGACATCACTGGTTCAACAATTATGTATGGATCAGGTGGAGCAGGACGCGACAATAATGGTGGTGGAACTGCAAGTTCAGGTGGAGCAACTGCAGGTTCGGAAGCGGTAGCTAATCGTGGAGGCGGCGGCGCTGACTACGGCACGGGTTGGTATGGAGGTGCTGACGGTGTTGTGATTCTTCGCTTCACCGCTTATGTCCCAATTACTTTTCCGCAAGTTTCTTATAACCCTACGACTTTAAGTGTTGGTGCTGGCGTTGGCGGTCGAAGCGATACTTTTACTGCATCAGGAGGCTCTGGTACTCGAACTTTCTCGCTTACTCCGGTGAGATCTGGGTTCTCAATTGATACATCGACAGCCAATGGCGCTGCTTTGGTGGTCTCTTCTCTCGTAGCAACTGGAACATATCTCGAGACTATTACTGTTACGGATGCTGCTGGGTTTTCTGTTAACCACGTTGTCACCGTAACTGTCGCTGCGCCTGTGAAATGGTCTGTAGAAAATCCCACTTCACTCACCACCACTTATGGAACGTCTGCTTCAGCCCGATTAAACATCACAGGTGGAACCTCAGGCAGAGTTGTGACGCTGACTAAACCAACAACTGTGCCATTAAATGGAATAACAATTGACACCAGTACTGCAATATCTTCAAACTATGTGACGTTAAACGTTTCGACACGAGTTTTGCCGGGGACCTATTCATTAACTGTCAGCGTGATTGACTCAAGTAGAATCAGATCGAATCAAGTCTTTACAGTGACTGTGAATAAGCTTCCAGCACTGAGCTTTACCAGTGGAACAGCAGAGACCACAACGGTTGTTAGATCTGGACTCCATCTGCAATACGAGATTGGGCAGTCCTATTCAGGCTCTGGAACAACGGTCCTTGATCTCAGTGGGAATAATCGAAATGGAACCATAGTTGCTAATACGCCGTACAGTGCCAGCTTAGGTGGTGGTTCTGTTGCAGTAAATGGAACCAATTTCCTAACTACTCGGCCAGGAGTAATTAACAATGCTGATACGTTATCTAGGTTCTATTGGATTTACCCACGATCTGTCACACAGACGATCCTTACTGTCTGTGACTCTGCATGTGCTTATGTCGAAAGTGAGTTAGAACTCTTTGAGTCACGCCTTTACGCACGCGTCTGGAATCTCAATTCGGTATCAACCCAAGAAACGCTTACCTTAAATACCTGGCATTACATCGGTTACGTATATGACCCTACCGCCGGGAGAACTTCGATTTACATCAATGGACAACTCTCTGCATCAGGTGCGAATTCGGGATCACGAGCTTCTCCAGGAGAGCAGTATGAACACTCGGGTCGGGCAACAACGACACGTATGCAGACTACGGAGCCTGGGAATTACTCACTAGGCTCTGTTCATTACTACAAGCGAGTGCTCACCGATGCCGAAATCTTTAGTAATTACGCAGCGACCGCCCCAAGATTCATAGGTACCGCATTCCCTGGTCTATCGACATCTGGTTCTGCAACCATCACCACAACGCAAGGCGTTGCAAGTTCTCATTCTCTCTTTACCGCCACTGAAGGTACGGGCGGAAAAGTAATAACACTTTCATCTGCAACAGCAGGTGTCACTTTGGATACAGCAACAGCTAATTCAGCAATTTTAAATATTGCGAATACGGTGACTGCTACAAATTCAACTACACAGAGGACTATCTCCACTTCGGTTGTAGCTACCGACTCAGTAACTGCAACTACAACCTATCCTCTAACGTTACGTATCAATCCTCCAGTCCTAATTTCTGCATCTATTCCATTAACTCTTACGACTACTTTCGGTCGGGTCGCATATGACACCTTCACCGCAACACAGGGAACGGGAAATAAAACCTTTACTGGTATCAGTTCTGCATTTCCATCTGCGTTCACAGTGAGTAATCCATCCGCTAACGTTGGTCTACTTACAGTTGCAGCAACTCTTCCTGTTGGCACATATCTTGAGACAATTACCGCGACTGATTCAGTTGGCGCGACAACAAACTACGTTCTCACAGTCGTTGTAAATCCCGCTCCAACAATTGCGGGAACGCCGAGCAATACAGTGAGCACCACGGTTGGTCGTGCAACATCTCTCCGTGTAAATGTTCTCGGTGGTAGTGGAAATCGAGTAATCTCATGGACTTCACCTGGTGCTGGAATCACGATTGACACATCTACTGTTAATTCACAGAATTACCTCACCCTTAACGTTTCTAACGCAGTTACTGTAAAGACATATACCTTTACGATCACTGCAACCGATTCGGCCAGTGTTCAGGTTTCAGGATCATTTTCTGTCGTGATCAACAGATGGCCATTAATCGGAGATTCAACTCTAATCACTTCAGGCATGCGCCTAAATCTTGATCCAAGCACATATTCCGGTTCGGGCACCTGGGCTGACTCTTCAGGAAATGGCTTTGATGCAATACCCGCAACTGCTTCCACAACCCCAACTGGAACAGCGCCCGTATTCAACTCGGAATCTGGTGGATATTTCAGTTACTCCACGTCGAATCAGAATCTTCAGACAGCAGCAATTGGATCGATGGAGACTTTCACGGTCTCGGTGTGGCTCAGAGTAAAAACAACTTCACATACGGGTAATCCAGCTGTCATTGCAGAGTACTCAAGCGGGAATGTAAATTTCGTTATCCAATTATTCAGTGGGCGTGTAATTGGAAGTTATCGAACTGGGAGCTCTACGTGGATTCCAACTGAACCTGGATTTGTACCAGATGTGAATACCTGGATGTATGTCACCTATGTTGTCATGAAAAATGGCCCTGGCAGCTATTCAAACTTGATGTACAAGAATGGTGTTTTACAGCAAACCACTGCAAGTTCTGCGCAGCCTGCGAGCAATAATGGTCGAATTGTTATTGGTCGCCGTTGGGACTCTAATGCTTCAACTGTTAACGGTGATATCGGACCTGTGAATATCTACAACCGTTCACTTTCAGCATCCGAAATCCTTCAAAACTACAATGTCCAAGGAAGCCGATTCTTCTCGACTAATTCGGGGTCAGGTTCGACGACCATTACGCAAGGTGTTGCAGGCTCAATCTCTAGCGTGAACGCTGTACAAGGTACGGGCACAAAAACTTTCGCAATAACAAACGCAAGTGCTGGTGTCACAATCGATACCTCCACAGCTAACGCATTTACTCTCAATCTCGCAAATACTTTGACATCAACGAGCACAACGGTTGCGCGCACCATCACTGAGACAGTTACCGCAACCGACGCAACTGGTGCCACAACTTCTCGCGTCTACACAATTACGGTCAACCCTCCGATAATTGAGACTGCCACTTCGACTTCGATTGCGACGACTTCTGGAGTAGAAACAACGACAGTTATCTATGCGACACAAGGCACAGGTAATAAAACCTTCACTTTAAGTGGCGCGGTCTCAGGATTCACCCTTACAAGCGGTGTAAATCAGGCAACACTAAGGGTTTTAGCAACAGCAAATCCCGGAACCTACAACTTAACTGTTACTGCAACAGATTCACTTGGTGCGAGTACTTCACTCCCAATGACAGTTGTGGTTTCTCCGCCCCCAACACTTTTGGGTGTTTCACGTATTGAGTTGACGCAAGGGGTTGGATTTACCTCGCCTATCTACTCTGTAAGCGGCGGAACAGGCTCACTATCAATGACAATCACTAATTCACCAATCAATTCAAAGATCACCTTGACTGGTATTACTTCAACCGGTGGTTACATTCTGGTTGAATCTTCAACGGCTACAGGCACATATCTATCCACTATACGAGTTACTGATGCACGAGGTTCTTTCTCTGAACTAGTTGTAACTGTTGTCGTAAATGCTCCGATAACTCTGAGCGGTTCGCTCTCAATCACGAAAAATTATGGAAACTCTGTTTCAAGTGGATATTCCACAAACGGAACAGGCACCGCTCCATTTAGTTTCTCTGCAACTCCGGTCTGCGCGGTTGTAAAGACAGTTTCAGGAATTTTCACATACGAAAGAATCAATGGAACAGATTCCTGTACTTGGACTGCGCCAGTTGGAGTCTCAGCCGTTGATGCACTTCTTGTCGGTGCAGGTGGCGGTGGTGGAGGAGATGGTGGCGCAGGTGGTGGCGGTGGATCAATCAACACCCTTTCATCTGTAACTCTTCCTGCAAATCGCACATTGACAGTGCAAGTTGGTTCCGGTGGTGCCGGTGGAGTTTGGAATGGAGCGGCAGCTACCGCTGGTGGAACAACATCTCTGTCGAGCGGCGTTGCTTCGTTCACAGCACCTGGCGGTGCAGGTGGTGGCGGTTGCGGAAGCAAAGCGGCATCCGGTGGAGTTGTAGGAAGCGGTGGCGTAGGAACTGTTGGTGGCAACAGTGGTTTCGGTGCAACTGGCTCAGGTTGTGGTGGTGGCACGGGTGACGTTGGATCATCAGGACCTTCAAGTAGCTTCACTGGTTCATCGGTAGTTTATGGTGGCGGTGGCGGTGGCGGTCCACTCCCAGATTCGACTGCTTCGATAGGCGGAAAAATTGGCGGTGCAGGCGGTGGCGGAACTGGAGCTGTAGCTAAGGGCTATACATCTACTGGTCTTTCTCAGTATTTCCGCACATTTTCAAGTACCCCAAGCAATGCAAATACAAAGCCTGCATTTATTTCTGCCACATGTGCTGTGAGAACTGGGAATATCAACTACTCGACCGACAGCGAATTTCCCTGCGCGCAAAAAGATAATTTTCAGGCGTATGCAGCTGGGTACTTTGTAGCTCCTTTCACTGGCAACATTAAGTTCTATCTAAACTCGGATGATTCAAGCCATATGGCAATAACAATTAATGGAACAACACAAGAATTTTCTGCCGATAACGGAGAAAATAACGCTACCTATTCTGGATTTGTCGCAAATCAGGAGTACCCAATTAGCGTCTTCTTTACCGAAATGGGCGGCCTCGCACGTTGGAAACTCGATTATGAGTACACAGGCCAAAGTCGTACGCCGATTCCAAGCGCTCAGTTGCGACCTGAAGTTGAAGGCCTAGCGCAATATTTCAAAAAGTATTCATCACAACCAGCGCTTGCAAGTTCAAAGACTATATTCACAAACGGTGTATACACAGCAGACACTTGTGGCGGAAGAGTTGGAACCATTAATTACTCAACTGATAGCGAATTTCCTTGCGCCCAAAAAGATAACTTTCACGGGTATGCAACCGGCTACTTTGTTTCCCCTCACACAGGTGATATCAAATTTGTCTTGAACTCTGATGACTCAAGTTACTTAACAATAAATATTGATGGTACAACTCGGGAATTTGGCACAGCCATTGGTGAAGTGAGCGCAACATATTCAGGATTTGTTAAAGGCCGCTACTATCCGATCAGCGTCTTCTTCACAGAAATAGCTGGCGTAGCTGTTTGGAAACTCAGCTATGAGTACACGGGACAATCGCGAATTATTATCCCTACTACATATTTGCGAACCGCTATCGACTACACGGCACCAACTGCAGGCACCAATGGTTTAGGTGGTGGAGGTGGAGGTGGTTCTGCGGGACTTTATAAACTCACTGGAGCTAGTGGCGGTTCGGGTACGGCAATCTTGAAGTATCTAACACAAAGTGAAACCGCAACACAAACGATGATCACAGCAATTGTGAATCAGCAAACTCCATCTGGCTTGCTCACTCTAAATGTTCCTGAGTTTGTAAATGTTGGAACTTACTACGAGACGATCACAGTTCAAGATGCCGCTAACTCTGCTCCATATCAATCTGTTGTCACAATTACGATTAACAAAGCCACTCCAACGCTGACCCTTTCGCTTCCTGGCGCAGTCACGACAGCTAAATACGGTAGCCCAGTAACGATCTCTGCAGTTGCAACAACTGCTGGCACTGT
>JBILEX010000135.1:0-3212 GCA_044351895.1 Candidatus Planktophila sp. | reverse complement strand
CTGGATGAATGAGATCTTGCCAGCCGAAAAGCCCCGCCACTTACTTGGAATCGGGGCTCCGGAAGACCTCTTCGTCGGAGTCGAAAATGGCATCGACACCTTCGACTGCGTCTTGGCATCTCGCATTGCTCGAACATCTGCTGTCTACACGATGGTCGGTCGAAACAATTTATCTAATGCCATCAACCGCCGCGCCTTTGAACCGATCGATGATGAGTGCGATTGCTATACCTGCGCCCATTACACCAAGGCATACCTGCATCACGTTTTCCGCGGCAAAGAGATCATCGCAGCAACCCTTGCCACAATCCATAACGAGCGATTTATTGTCCGCCTTGTCGATCAGATGCGAGCCGCCCTGATTTCAGGAGATTACTTTGAATTCAAGGAGCAGTTTATGGGTCGCTACAAGCACTTATCGGGACAAGCGCGAGATTAGTTCTGGTTACTTAGCGGCAAGGCGAGCTTCGCGGCGAATGCGCTGCTCAGCAGGATCTGGAACTGGAACAGCAGCAATCAAGCGACGTGTGTAATCACTCTTTGGATGCTGCAGGATCTGATCGCGATCGCCAACTTCAACGAGTTCACCGTTCTGCATTACTGCGATGCGGTGAGCCAAGATATCTACGACAGCTAAGTCGTGAGAGATAAAGAGACAGGCGAAGTTGAGCTTGCCTTGAAGTTCCTGAAGAAGGTCAAGGAATCGTGCCTGCACAGATACATCGAGAGCTGATGTTGGTTCATCTGCAATCAAAAGATCTGGAGTCAACGCGAGTGCGCGAGCAATACCTACACGCTGGCGTTGTCCGCCAGAGAGTTCGTGTGGGTAACGGTTGCGGTAACTGCGTGGAAGTTCGACTTGATCAAGCAAATCTTCAACGCGGTGCGCAAGATCGGCACCCTTTGCTTCTCCTGCTAAGAACAACGGTTCACCAATTGATTCACCGATTGGAAGACGTGGGTTAAGCGATGATGCTGGATCCTGGAAGACGATGCCGGTGTGGCGGCGAATTGCACGGAGCTCTTTTGATTTTGCATGGCTGATGTCTTTGCCAACAATTTCAAGCTTTCCTTCTTTAATTGGAATCAAGCCAATTGCAGCGCGACCAATAGTGGTCTTACCTGAACCGGACTCTCCAACAAGGCCAAGAATTTCACCTGGATAAATTTCGAGAGAAACGTTCTTCGCAGCGACAAACTCAGGAATACGTCCACGCTTTGGATATGCGACGGTGACATTGTCTAGCTTAAGTACCGGCGCTGGCTTTGCGTTTTCGTTATAAGGAAGGGTACGGCGAGCAGAAGAGCCAAGTTTTGGAACCGCTGCAAGCAGTTGCTGTGTGTACGGATGCTGTGGGCGATTAAAGATCTGATCAGCGCTGCCGTGTTCTACGGTGAGGCCATCTTTCATAACAAGAATCTCATCAGCCATATCTGCAACTACACCCATATCGTGGGTAATCAACAAGATCGCTGAGTTGAGCTTATCTTTAAGGTTACGCATCAAATCAAGAACTTCTGCTTGGACAGTTACATCCAGAGCTGTTGTTGGCTCATCTGCAACCAATAGCCCTGGATCACAAGCCAGTGCTTGAGCGATCATTGCACGTTGGCGCTGACCACCTGAAAGTTGGTGTGGGTACTTATCAATTGAGGTTGCTGGATCTGGAATTTCAACCATAGTGATCAATTCGAGTGCACGTGCACGTGCCTCTTTTGGACCCATATCAAAGTGGGTGCGCAGAGTTTCAATAATCTGGAAGCCGATTGTGTAGACAGGGTTCAGTGCTGTCATTGGCTCCTGGAAAATGTAGGCAACTTCTTTTCCACGGAACTTACGAAGAGTTGATCCCTTCGCACCAAGCATTTCCAGACCTTTGACTTTAATGCTTCCGCTCATGCGCGCATTTGATGCAAGAAGGCTCATCAATCCCATTGCAGTTGTTGACTTACCTGAACCAGACTCACCCACGATTGCAAGAACTTGGCCAGGGTTAACTTCAAAATTCATATCAACTGCAGCTGGATACCAGATGCCATCTACCCAAAATTCGACGGTAAAGTCGTGGACCTTTAGTACTGGCTCGCTCATCGCATAACCTTTCGTGAGAGACTACTTCTATGAGTAATTCTGAGATGTACCGTCCGAGAAGTAGTTACTTCTTTGCCGCTGCGATCTACATTCTCTGTGCTGGGATTGCCGGCCAAAGTTTCTACACCGAAGGCACCCAAGGAGTTGCAACCACTATCGCGTGGTGCCTCTTCGTTGCCTACGCTGCTCACTTGGGTTTCGTTCGTCCCAAGGTCACCTTCTTTGATGAAGGAATCACAATCACTAATCCCTTGAAAGAGATCACTGTCGGTTGGGGTGAAATCGAAGATATTAGCGCTCGATACTCGATGTATATCCAAGTAGCTAGCGAGAAGATCTACGCCTGGGCGGCTCAAGCCCCAGGCAGATATCACAGCAGAACTGTCCATGCCAGTGAGATCCGCGGATTGAAGATCCCCGACCTTCATAACATGAGACCCGGTGAATCTCCGCGTACTCACTCTGGACAAGCTTTGGCGCTTGCTCGCATTCGCTTCGATGCCTTTCAGAGCAGCAAAACTAAAGGTACGTGTGACAACCGAACTGAATTTAATCAAAACGGTCTTACCGCTCTGATTACTCTCTTTGTGATCGCCTGCGCGCTGAGTATTTTCTAAAACTGCACTAGTCATTTTTCGCTGCAATTCGTGCCTGAACCTTCGCGCGCTCTTTATCTTTCTTAGTCAGACGACGACGTTGACGTGGATCGAAGGCATCACGAAGACCATCGCCAATGAAGTTGATGCAGAGTGCGATAGTAATAATGAGCAAACCTGGCCACCAGAAGAGCCAAGGGCGGATTGTAAATGAATCCTGGTATTGGCTAATAAGTGATCCGAGAGAAACATCTGGTGCAACAACACCAAAGCCCAAGAATGAGAGCGCTGTCTCAAGCAGGATCGCACCTGACATCAGAAGGGTAATCGAAACGATAATGACACCAACTGCGTTAGGGAGAATGTGCTTAAAGATAATGCGGCGATCACTTGCGCCAGCAACGCGGGCTGCATCCACGAATTCGAGCTCTCGAAGTTTCAGGAACTCGCCTCGAACAAGTCGCGAGAGTCCGGTCCAGGCAAAGAGTCCCAGATAGAAGGCAAGGAATCCGACGCCGAGGTTT
>JBILEX010000134.1:0-3216 GCA_044351895.1 Candidatus Planktophila sp. | reverse complement strand
CGGCAATGACCATCTGAGTAATAAATGGTCTACGTGATGCGATATTTGCGATTGCACTGCCAACTCCGCCTGCGCCGATAACGAGCGCTTTCATGGGTGGCCTCTCAGATATTCTTACACACGCTCCTCGTGAGCGCGTTTAGCGTAGGTTATCGCTAACGATAACCTTTGCCAAGTAAACGTAAGTCCCCGTAGCTCAGTGGATAGAGCAACCGCCTCCTAAGCGGTAGGTCGCAGGTTCAACTCCCGCCGGGGACACTCAATCTTTATACAAGTTCAATTTAAGAGAAAACTACTGTCCGCTCACCAACGATAAAGATTCGATCTTGTGCATATAGTTTTACAGCCTTTGCAAGTACGCGTCGTTCGATATCTCGACCGAGTGCAATCAAATCATCCGGCGTTGATGCGTGTGAAACATGAGCAACATCCTGCTCGATGATTGGACCTTCATCGAGATTTGCAGTTACAAAGTGTGCAGTCGCGCCGATGATCTTTACACCACGAGCATGCGCCTGGTGATAAGGCTTTGCGCCCTTAAAACCTGGCAAGAACGAGTGATGAATGTTAATGATGCGCCCGGGAAGGGCTGCGCAGAATTCGTTAGAAAGAACTTGCATATAACGAGCTAGGACAACAAAATCAATGGAATGCTTTTGGATCAACACAAGAAGTTCCGCCTCTTGTGCCGCTTTTGTTTGGGCGGTCACTGGCAGATGAATGAAGGTAAAGCCATGCGATTCAACGAGCCCACGAAGATCTTCATGATTTGAAACGACGACTGGGATCTCAACCGGTAGTTCGCCGAGTTCAAGAAGATAGAGCAAATCTCGCAGACAGTGGCTCTCTTTAGTGACAAGAACAAGAGCACGTGGCTTGCTCTGAGTTGGTCGGATATGAAGGCTGGGCGAAAACCTACCAAGGCCTTCGTTCAAACTCTTTCGCGCAGCATCAATTCCCTGAGTAGTCTCAAAGCGTGTGCGCATCACAAATGTGTTTGTCGGCTCATCTGTGAATTGTTGATTTTCAATTATGTTTCCACCGCAGGCCAGAACAGCGCTAGTCATTGCGTGAACGATTCCAGGTTGATCTGCACATTGCAGAGTGGCGATGAGATCCATGGAGTAAGGGTAAGCCCTCTTAGTGAGTCAGGGTAAATCTACGTAAACTCTTTGGTGCCCACCAGTTACGCTCTCCGAAAAGTCGCATCAGTGCAGGCACTAACAGTGCTCGAACCAGTGTGGCATCTAGAAGAACTGCAAATGCGACGCCAAAGCCAAGCATCTTGATTGAGGTAACACCACTAGTGATAAATGCAGCGAATACAACCGCAAGTAGCAGTGCTGCTGCAGTGATAATTCGAGCAGATCGTTGTAAACCGACGGCTACAGATTCAACATTCGATTTACCGAGCAGATGTTCCTCTCTAATTCTTGAAAGCAAGAAGAGCTCGTAATCCATAGATAAACCAAAGACAACGACTGCGACCAGAATGACGGAACCTGTATCTAGAGTTCCCGTTACTGTGAAATCTCCGACGAGCCACTTGAGATTGCCATCAATAAAGATCCATGTAACAACGCCAAGTGTCGCCACAAGAGATAGACCATTTAGGAGTACTGCCTTAATCGGCAAGATAATTGATCCAGTAAAGATAAAGATCAAGATAAAGACTGCGAATCCAATCCAACCGAGTGCCCAGGGAAGAGTTCGTGCAATTCCACCCTGTGAATCAGTGAAGTCTGCTGCTGCTCCACCGATGAGGAGTCCATCTGGTTTATCGAGTGAACGTAATTCTTTGATAAGTCTTTCGGCATCTAGTGAGCGAGAACTCGTCCCAGGAATAACTTGAACACGAATGTCATCACCCGAATACTCAAGAGCACTAACGCGGGTGATTCCTTCAACAGATTTCGCTTGTGCCAAAAATGAATTAAGTGAATCCTCACGTCCAACGCCATCGGGAAGAATGACCTCGATAGGACTCCCCTCAAAACTTGCAAATCGATCTTCAATTACTGCAGAACTAATTGCGGCGCGGTTAGATTCTGGAAGTACCCGCGAATCAACCTGTGCAAATGCGATATTGGCAATCGGTAGCGCCATAACAATTAAGATTGACAGCGAAACAATAACAACTGGAATCGGACGAGCCATCACAAAGCGTGCGGTAGTTGCCCAGCGCCCGTCTTCTCTTGGAGCAAGGCCACCTTTGCGCGTAACGCCTTTATCTACTCGCTTGCCAAGGATTGCTAGGAGCGCAGGCAGAGGAATAAGTGCGCCAAAGATTGCAAAGAGAGTGACGATAACTCCGGCGTAACCAAATGATTTAAGGAAGTTAAGTGGGAACAACAAGAGAGCGCTCAATGTGACCATGACCGTCAATCCAGAGTAGAAGACAGTTTTTCCGGCAGTGCCCACGGTGATGATGGCGCTCTCTTCCACACTCTTCCCGTTATGCATCTCTTCTCGGAATCGATTGACTATTAGGAGGGCGTAATCGATACCTAGACCTAGCCCTAGGCCAGTGATCAGATTGAGCGCAAAGACGCTGACGTCGGTGACGAGGGTTAATAGATAGGTAAAGAAGAATGAGCCAAGAATTGCACCGACTCCGACGACAAGTGGCATGGCGGAAGCAACAAGTGCGCCAAAGACGAAGGCGAGCAAGATAAAGGTTAAAGGAATAGCGATTCCCTCGGCGAGCAAGAGGTCAGTTTTGATCTTTGAATTAATCGCATCTGTAACTACAGCACCGCCGCCTGCATAGACCTCAAGAGATCTGTATTCGCCGTCGAATTCTTCAGAAACGATCTTTCCAACCGCCCCGTAGCCATCAAAATCATAATTTTCGATATCTGCATATATAAAGAGGAAAGCAGCTTTACCATCGGTAGATTTCAGTGAAGGTGCAGCCCCAGCAGACCAATATGAAAGTGTGCGCTTGATTCCTTTTGTAGCAGCAACTTCTCTCTCCAGCGCTGCAGCATCTGCTGCAACAGTCGGATCGTCAACAGAGCGCGAACCTGCATCAACGACAAGAATTCCAACTGGATCCTGAACTTTAAATGTGTCGGTAATGTAATTTGCAGCTTTGGCTGATTCAGAGTTGAGATCGGAGTATCCACCAGAGTCGAGCTTGCTAAATGAGAGTGAACCGATGCCGCCTGCGATGAGTATGGCAACAATGTAGGTAATCAGGACGCTCTTTCGGTG
>JBILEX010000133.1:0-3221 GCA_044351895.1 Candidatus Planktophila sp. | reverse complement strand
CGATGTTGACGCTGGCGACGCTGCCACTGACCATTTCAGTTCTTAAGCCGCTCTGGTCGGGTGTCGATGGTGCTGGGCTTATTCCACTCCTTGGAAAAACTGGAAAGCTCCAGATGGTTTTCTGCCTAGCCCTATCTCTCGCACTTATTATTTAACGGCTAGGATTGGCCCATGCTCAGAGTTCTTCTCTTCATCGCACTAGCAGCGCTTCCGCTCTATGCATTTATTGATTGTGCGATGAAAGACGATACTCAGCTTAAGAATCTTCCAAAGTGGGGATGGCTTTTAGTTATCTTGTTCACCCAAGCATTTGGCGCAATCGCATATTTGGTCGCTGGCCGCAATCGCGGAAATGGCGGCGGATTTAAGAAGGGTCCCAAGCGACGTATTTTGCCGCCCGATGACGACCCAGATTTCTTACGTAAGCTCTAACTCTTTTATAAACCAGAGTAGGTGTGCTTACCTGTTCCCCACACGTTGACGTAGACATAGTTGAATAAGAATGTCGATCCGGCAAAGAGACAGAGCCATGCAGCACGACGCCCCTTCCAGCCAACTGTTACGCGCGCATGTAGATATGCAGCGTAGGCAACCCAAGTAATGAAAGCCCACGTCTCTTTTGGATCCCAACCCCAGTAACGTCCCCAAGCACTCTCAGCCCAGATAGCTCCGGCGATGACAGAAAATGTCCAGAGTGGAAATACAAATGCAACAAGTCGATAGGAAAGTTGATCAAGAACTTCAAGAGATGGAAGTCGTGTAGCCCATGCGGGACGACCAGTTCCCCGTTCGCGTGCATCGAGATAGAGATAAGCGCCAGCGATCACATTTGAAAGCAAGAAAACTCCGCCGGAGATAATTGCGGCAACAACGTGAATAATCAACCAAGTTGACTTGAGAGCAGGAACAAGCGGTGCACTATCACGGTAGAGAAGAGTGATCGCTGTTCCTAAAGTCAGAAGTGCTGCAAGAGAGATAAAGAGTCCAAGCCAGCGAAGATCGTGTTTTCGAAGGGCAACGAGGTAAGCGCCAGTAAAGGTGAGTGCTCCAGTGATTGAGAACTCGTACATATTTCCCCAAGGGACATGTCCATTTGATAGTCCACGAGCAATTACAGCAACAAAGAGCAAGATAAAGGCAAGGACCATAAGTGCGGTTGCAATTCGTGCAGCCTTATCTGCCTTTGCGTAATCCATAGTTCGAGCGCTACTTCCCTCTGCAGGAACTTTCACCGCCCAAGCAGTCTCAAACGCATGTGCGAGGAATGAAAGTGCGAAGACGCCCATGGCGCTATATATAAAGTTATTGGAGATGTAAGCCCATGTTGTCTGCACTATTTCTCTCCCTTGCTTGCCTTAATTGCACTCACAAAGTGAGCCATCTCAACTTCTAACGCTTCTGCATTTGTCTTTGCAAGACCGGCAACTTCTACCTGTCCACTTGGATTAACTTTGATCCATATACGTCGACGACGTCCGAAGAGCGATGCCAGCAAACCAAGTAGCGCAAGAATACCGCCGATAAGGGAATAGCTCTTGCCGGGATCTCTCACAATCTGCAGGTTGATCCATGGTTCAACTTTTTCAAAGGTAATGGAGCCACCGTTAAAACTATAACTTTTGCCCGGTGCTAAAGAATCTAGCGCGATGCGAGTCATCGACGTTGTATCGATTTTATAAATTGATTGCGGGACGCCGGTATCGAGACCCAGATCACCTTCCCAGATTGAAAAGAGTAGTTTCGGTTCTAGCAGCAATGGGTAGACAGAGATTGCGCCTAATTTAGGATCGCGCTCATATGTTGGAAGAAATGAGGAGACAAATCCAATTTGTGGCGTTGCCTCTGGAACTTTGATTGAACCGATTGAACGAAGATTTGTATCTTGTGGCAAGAACGGGACAGCACCTTGGAAAGTAACGTTTCCTATCTCATCTCGCACTGTGACAAAGGGTGAATACCCATTTGCCTGCAGATAAACACGTGAGGTTCCAAATGTGAGCGGACTATTGACCTTAATTACTTGATCTCTTTGGTTGCCCTGCTCATCAATGGTCGTGACATAGGCTGAATAATCCAATGGAATGTTTGTGATGGGATCGTATTCGCCGACAAACTTATTGAGTCTTACCGAATATGTATTGAGAGATGTCTCGTCGGTTAACTTTCCATATTCGATTGAGTCATAACTGGTTGCCAAGTTTATGAATCGTTCGCCAGTAGTAATGATGGCGCTGCCTCTCATGCCAAAGAGTGCACCAACACTTACACCGATGAGGATCAAAATAAGTGAGAGATGGAAGAGAAGATTTCCGCTCTCTCGCAAGTAACCCTTCTCTGCTGAGATAGATCCATCTTGAATACGAAGGCGGAAACGATTTTTGCGTAGCCACTTTTCTGCACGATCAAGAGCTTGAGCGTCGCTGGCAAAGAGAGAGTGCGCCTCGAGTTTCTCTAGATTCTTTGGAGTCACCGGTGGCAGTGCGCGCATCGCTTTGAAGTGCTCAAATGTTCGCGGCAGAACACAGCCGATTAGGGAGATGAAGAGCAGAATGTAGATCGCGCTAAACCAGGATGAGGCATAAACATCAAAGCCGCTTGCTCTATCAATCCAGCGAGCAAGATCTGGCCGATCTGCAAAGTAGGCACGCACAGCCATTGGATTTTGATTTCGCTGCGGCAAAAGTGATCCTGGAATAGCGGCTAGCCCCAACATCATCAAGAGAATAAGTGCAGTGCGCATACTTGTTAACTGTCGCCATGCAAAACGAGCTAATCCACCTGCGCCAATTTCAGGAACCTCAGTCTGAATCTGATTAGCCATTAGATCACCGGAGTGAATTCACTAATAGCGGATCGTAGATCGATCATCAAGGAATTCCATAGTCCGCTTACTTGAAGTAGACCGATAAGAATGAGGAATATTCCTCCGACAATTGAAATTGTTCTTCCGTTGCGAGTCAGGAAGTTACGCAATCGTGCAGAGCGATCAAAGAAGAGTCCAGTTGCAATAAATGGAAGTCCTAAACCAATGCAGTAGCCCAGTGATAAAACCGCGCCTCGAAACGCGCTCGACTCACTAAAAGCTAACGTCTGCACAGTTGCAAGTGCTGGACCAATACAAGGAGTCCAACCAACGCCGAAAAGGAAACCAAGAACAGGCGCACCAATGAGTCCACCAGTAGTTGAGATGCGAGGATGAAATGTTTTCATCATCGGAAATA
>JBILEX010000157.1:0-11609 GCA_044351895.1 Candidatus Planktophila sp. | reverse complement strand
CGTTGTAATGAGCTAGCCCTGCCTTGCCGCCATACTGTCCAAAGAGCCAGTTACCGCTTGAATCTTGGTATGCGTCAGCAGCGTAGTTGCCTGAAATAATTCTATTTCGGTTATTCGCACCCGAAAACCTTGAAAGTGCAAAAACGGTCCAGTTAGTTGAAATTGGATCATTATCGAAGTAGAACTTATCCGCAGTACCACCTGCGATTGTTTGGAAACTCTTGGTGGCACCATTTCCGGTTGTTGTGACAAGGGTTGGACTTCCAATTACCCGCGTGACATTTCGGCTGTTTCCTGAAGAGTCTCGCCACACTTTATTTGTCGCATCATAATCAGATGCAACTAGCCGCATATAAGGATTTAATGTTGCTGGGTTTATCGCCCCGGCTGCAAGGGATACTGGAAGCACCCATTGTGCATATAAAAGTTTGTTTCCATCATTAGTCAATGCGGCACCTGGTGTAAACCTCGTTCCGCTTCCATCAGCTGCGGTGTTCCAGCCAGTGAATACGAATCCAGATCTAGCTAAGGTTCCAACAGCTGCAACAGTTGCACCAGCGTTTGTAATCACTTGTGGTGCGGGAGCACTTCCAGAAGTCTGTTTGTTACCATCATATGTGACTTGCGAAACCCAAGTTGCTTGCAAAGTGGTATCGCCTTGGCTGGAATAATCTGAGGGTGGCACAAATTTCGTTGCATGAGAAGCAGTTGTCGTGATATTCGTGAGTCCGAATTTGTTTTCAAAGTAGCGAAAAATGACGTTTATTTCAGCATCAGACAATGCTTGGTTATAAACAATTGCTTCAGTGAACTCGAAATGTGAGTTATCGTTAGAACCAGCCCAGTTAATTGCTAGTGGAGGCAAGCTTGTATAGGACTGCTGCGTGACTGTTTGCTTCACGCCATCCCAAAAAACTCGATTTCCGGAATCACACACCACATGCCAATTCGGATCAGAAACTGTGTTGTGGCCAACTAGCCAAGCATCGTGGAAGAAATTTCTTGTTCCATCGCCGTACCAACCCGAAATCCAGTTAACTAAGCTTGAATGGGCAAAGATGCGACCTCTAGTTGAGCGCACACCGGAATCCTGATCTTTATATCGGGCCATTCCGCAGAATGTGTAATTTGGAATTTCAGCATTTCCAAGTCGGAATCCATCACCTGTCGCACCGCTAATAGTCGGAAAGCGCGCGTTTGCACCAAAGCCACCACCAGAGTTGGTGTTGAGAACCGGGCTTCCATTCTTTGTAATCGATAGGTTTGATCCACCGACAGAAGCTGAAAGTGTTCCTCCCGAATAGTTTTCGGCACTCACTCTGAAGAAAGGTGTAGGAAGGGCAGCAAGATCAGTGCTGACGCTTCCAAATGTTGTTCCGGTTCCGTTTGATTGTGTATTCCAACCACCAAGCGTGAAATTACTCTTAGCTACAAGGCGATTGGGTAAAAGGTTGTCAAAGTTGGTAGAAATTTCTGATTCAGAGAGTGCTCGGTTATAAATTTGCGCATTGTAGATCTGTCCTTTAAAAAATCTGCTATTAACATTGCTATCCCGGCATGCGCCAATTCGAGTTCCTCCATTGTATGAGACTGAATTATTGATGAGCGCACTTGTTACATATAGAGATCCGTTGAGATACACCCGCATGTAAGAGCCATCAAAAGAGTAGGAAGCATAAACAATTTCGCCGGCCGGAATTTGACCGGTTCCAGTAACTTGCCAAGGGCTCACGTTACGATTTGCATTAAGGACGCTGTTTTGGAGTCGGAACATGTGTGTTGCTCCCACTCCACCATTGAAGTTACCAATTAAGCAATTGTCTTTATTGGGATCTGAAGCTTTGAAGCTGAGATTTAAAGTAAATGGCAGTGCACCATTGAAGAGATAGTTTGTAGTACCGAGAGTAAAAAACTGACTACTTCCGTTGAGTGAAAAGGCACCTTCTGCCGCGTTATAGGTCGGACTATTTACCAAAGTTGCGCTTGCTTCAGCACCCGCCACACCCGCCACCTTGTTCGCCCAGGAAGATCCGCTAACAGTGCTTGCATCAGAAGCGTCAAGATGCAGCACTAGACCATTCGATATCGGAGAACCCTTAACCAATTGACCTGACGAAAGCGTCGTGTTCGCGCTTGATCCGACTGCAGTCGTGGATTCAATCGCACGCGTTGTCGTAGCCGTATTTGGATCATATTGAATAGTTGAATTCCACTGCGCGTAAAGTGTCTGCGAACCAGCAACTGTGAATGATCCAGATTCTGGGTAGTTTATTCCAGATCCATTAGCGGCTGTGTTCCAGCCCCGGAACGTAAAACCGCTTCGGCTCAGGGTTCCACGTCCAGGCAATGTAGTCGTGGCTCCTGTACCAACCACGGTCGCACTACTTGCTGTGGCAGAACCTGTACCGTTGTTTGAGTTGTATGTGATTACCGATTGCCAGCGAGCATGCAAGGTTGTAGAGGACCCTGTTGTAAATGATGTACCTTCGGAATAATTCGTTCCCAAACCATTTGTTGCGGTGTTCCAACCAGAAAAAACATAATTGCCGTTGGACACTGTCCCCTGCGTTGAGAGCGTGTAGTTACCATTAAAGTTACTGTAAACAGTTGGTGTGGTCGGTGTTCCAGAGCCACCATTTGCAGACATCGTTACAGTTACTGGTGCGCCCGTTTGCATTGTTCGGTTTGTGTTGACTTGGCTTTGATCAAGAATGCCGTTATAGAAAGCGATATCTGAGATAAACCCCTCAAAATAGCTATCTACACCCCAATTACTCCGGCCGATATAACCATTTGCCCGTACGACGTTTCGAATAGCTGCTGATCCATAGGTAGAGAACGACTGAAGTACACCATCCTTATAAATTGTGCATGCAGTACCGTTATATGTAACTACCCAATGGTTCCAAGTGCTGTTAGAAATTCCACTATTAATGAAACATCTGCGTGCGGTGCCTCCGTCAAGAATTTCAAAAATGAAATTATTTGTAGTTCCTTCGCGTGCTACGAAAATATTGTTATTCGCCTCTCCAGCACCGATATCGAAAATTCGTTCCCAGTTGTGAGCGGTTCCGAAATTTGCATAAAATGAAGCGCTAAAACCAGATGAAAAATCGTTCATATTCAAATTGATATCGGCATACTTGCTATTTGCGGCAAAGGCCATTACTGGCTGACTGGAGCCTCCTGCATTCTGAACACTCGTGCCGAGCGAATTAAAAAGGGTTGCTGTCGGCTGTCCACTTGAAAGACTATTCCATGTCGATCCGCTACCTGAATAGGAATTTGGGTTTCGCGAATCAAATCGAGCAATCAGTCCGTCTGCAACAACACTCGCAGATTTAGGTATTGCTGGTGCAACTTTTAAGTTTGGTTCAGTTTGCAGAATACTTGTGGCAGAGGCTTGAGGCATGACAGAAAGCAACGGTGCGATAAGCGAAATAATTAGCGCCTTCCGGAGTCGGATCCCCCAAGGTTTGAATTCGAATTTAACCATTTGCTGCGGACTCAAGCGTTGTCTTGGCGACATCTCTCATGATTGCAAGTGGGCTGGCAAATGAAACGGTAAAAACTGCAGTTGTGGATTCGTATCGAATGCTTTCGTGACGATCACCATAACCAATATTCTTTCCAGAAGGGCTAATCAGCGTCACACTCTGAGCAGCTGTTCCTTGTGTTGCACCGGCAGCAATGACCATGACCACCGCAGTGCCTGTCTCGGTACAACACGGATAAGAAGTGCCTCTACTTGTGTAAGCAATGTTGTTAAAGAGATCCATTGGCGCTGGATTTGAAGCATCGTAGAGACGTAGACGAATCGAAGTGTTTGCACAGCGTGCAACATCTAGACCAGATAACTCAATGCTGCCGACACGTGAAAGGCCATCGGCAAAGGCGCTCGAAGACTTCAACGCAACGTTAATAAATTGGTCACAAGATGTAATCCGATAAACACCCTGTCCAAATTCCACTCGGTTATTTCCGTTTATCGTCACATTTACTGCGAAAGTTGTTCCGACCAGAGAAAGAATCACAGCAACCAGAGTCCAGCGAAAGCCGCGAGACGAAAATCGACCCGGCTTCTGTGTCGCCTCTGGCATACCCAATTCCACAAAGACTCCCCGAAAAGACATTTAAACTAGGCCGTCAGTCTACCTTTTTGAGGTGAGTGCGTTAACCCCTCGTAGTTCGCTTGGTTAAGGCAGGATCACAAAGTCAAAGAGCCTATTCGACGTTCCGCCCGGTGCGACCACCTCAATCGTTGCATCACCCAGCGGCAGAGCAGGAACTCGGACAGAAATCTGAGTATCAGTGTCGACGTTAAAGTTCGGTGCTTCTGTGTAGATATTGAAAAAGACCTTGGTAACGCCCTGGAAGTTTAGGCCAGTCAGAATAATCAAATCACCCTCGACAACGTCGTAGATGTCTGCGCCAGTAATTCTTGGAACACATCCTGATGTGCAGACATCTGGCCCCTTCACAACTGGAACAGAGGGTGCGATCGTAATTCCGGTCGTTGCATTTGTTGGAGCTGTTGCAACAATGATGACAAAGTTTCGAACTCGCACAGTGATTGTTTCAGATGTGATCGGTAAGTAGTTTCGGTTCCCTGCCATCGTCACAGTGATGACACATAACCCAGCAGCGGTAGCAGAAAGCGAAGAACCTGAGACTGAACATGAGTCTCCAGAGACCTTGGCATACGTCAGTGCTCCCCCAGTGCTGCCACCGGATGTTGTGAGCGTAAATGGAACTTCAATCTCACCATTTGTATTGATGACCGTGATCGTTTCTTGATTTATTCGATTGATGATGAAGTTAATAGCACTTGCTGCATATGTGGGTGTTTCATAGTTACTCATCAGCCCCGTGCTCAAGGTCAGCGCTGATGGGGTGATCGAATAGGTGCCGGCATCGATCGGTGTGCGAGTATCTGAGTAGGCAAAGGTTTCAAATGGGTTTGAGACAAATGAATATGTAAACGTCATTGAATTCGCAGCATCAGAATTCTTGAGTCCAGAAACTGTGAATGTCGGTGTAATCACTGCCCTTACCCCTGGGGTGTGACTCAAAGCTGTCACTGTGTCGATTGTGATCACAGGTGCATTTGCCTTGGCAATGGTCAGTGAGATGGCGCTGGCACTGGAAGCTCGATAGTTAATGCCTTCTGAGATGGTTGCAGTCAGCGGACATTGCACCGTTCCTGAGGTTGCAAGTAATTCACCAGTTAAAGGATCAAAGGTGCAGCCGGCAGGTGAACCTAGTGTGTAGGAGATGGTGCCGTCTTGTGCCCCGCCAGAAAGGGTTGCAGTCACAGTTGTTGTCTCGGCATATTTCAAGGTTGAAACAGCTGGAGTGAGGTCAAAGGTGCGAAACGCCTTATTGATGGTAACCACTTGCGTTGCAGTATCTGCCTCATAGTTTGCTGTCAGTGCAACTGCCATCTGGGCAGAGCATGATCCGGCCTGCAAAACTGTAATTGTTGCTGTCTCATTGATTGAACAGATCAGTGGTGTCGTAGTTGAGTATGTTCGTGTTCCAGTGCCAAGCCGTGTGGTGGCGGTGGAGATAAGAGTTGCAGTCGGTGAATATGTGACTGAATTTGAATTAGCAAAGGTAAATGACATTACTTGAGGTGCTCGTCTGACGGTCAGCGTTCCTGAAACCACCGTCACGCTCTCATAGTTGGTGATGGCAGATGTAGTACCAAGTGAGCCGACTCCGAAGGTGTAGGCAGCGGCGTTTGCTGGGTAATTTGGTGTAATCAAATAAGTTCCCGCATTTGTTGGAGCCGTTGTATTTGAGTAGGCATTTCCATCATTGGCAGTTCCTGCAAAGAGCATTGAAATTGCAGTCAGTGAGTCAATGGCTGCTAAACCTGTTGTTGTGAATGCTCTGGTAGCAACGATGGTTGAGCCGGTGAAAGTTTCGCTCTGAGATAAGACTGTGACCGTTAAGGTGTCAGCCTTTGCAACAGTGATGGCAAGGTTAACCTGGGCACTTGAGTTGTAATTGGCAGTATCTGTCGGTGTCAGCGTTGCGCGAAGTGTTGTGGCACCGACTGCTGTTGGCGTCCAGGAACATGTGGCAAGGCCAGCACTTGTTGCAACTGCGGTACATCCAGTGATGTTGCTTGAGCCATTGACAAATGCCACAGTGCCAGCAGTTGTTGCAACTGCAGAGATCGTTACTGGGCTACCGTATTTAGCTGTCGTGACTGCGCCAGGAAGCGAAAGGGTCAGCGTTGGAGTGGCTTTGTTTACTGTCAGAGTAACTGTTGCATTTGTTGTAACTGGGTTGAGCGCTGAATCTCTCACCGTAATTGTCTGCGTGTAGGTACCAACTGCTAGAAGGCGAGGTGCATTCAGGCGAACTAATCCTGCTGGTGTCTGTGCGAGAGTATCCATGGTGATTCGAGCAGTTTGTGTATCGACTGCAGGAGTCACGTATCGAACTATGACGGTTCCTGAACCACCATTACCGCCGCGTGCATTTTGATTGCTATCTCCGTAATAGGCGTAACCGCCACCGCCGCCACCGCCGCCGAGACCATCGGTACCGTTAGTTGCAGCGAGAAGACATTTACTTCCATTTCCACCACCACCGGTACCGCCGTAGCCTTCGCGAGGAGAATCTGAAAAACAGGCACTAGCGCTTCCATATGGACTCGTATCTGATCCCGCACCGCCGCCACCACCACCGGCGTAGGTTGTAGAACTTCCAGTGAAATCTAGCGCAACACCATTGCCGCCATTGCCAGCGCGAAACTGATTTCCACTAACAGTTGCAGGGATACTTCCAGCCGAAGATGCACCGCCACCGCCACCGCCACACCAACCATTTGAATTTGAAACAGTCTTACAGGTGCTTCCTAAACCAATTGCGCCGGATTGACCGTGTGCAATAACTGTGGCGACTACTCCGTTGATTGTCATCGTGGATGAACCAGCAGAACGTGCATTACCAGCTGTGGAACCAGGCGTAGCCGTTCCTGCGGCCGAGAGATGGTAGTTACTTCCTCCACCGCTTCCACCGTTTGCGTTGCTTCCTCCTCCACCGGTAGCAACAATCGAGGTTGAACCAGTTGATCCACCGAAGAAAGAATTCTGACCTGAGTTACCACTGCCACTTGAGGTCCCGCCAACGTAACCTGTTCCGCCATTTCCAACAGATAGCGCATAGGAACTTCCTGGTGTCAGGCTGTAGTTTGTTGCATACATAACACCGCCGCCGCCACCGCCGCCGGAGTGACGCGACCCGCCACCACCGCCGCCTGCTACAACAAGGATGGAGGCGTTCGAAACGTTCGCTGGTGCAACCCAGCTACAGTCACCCGTGCCGTTAAATTTCTCAACTGTATACGTCACACCATTAGAACCGTTTGTTCCGTTTCCGACAAATGTAGATTTTTCTGATGTACAGATAGATGAAGAGAAGAGATTGAAAGGTTGAGTGCCGCCACTAGTTGTGTATACCTGTGAGAGATCCTCTCCATAAACCTTTGTCAATGAACGTGAGCCTGAAAGAGTCGCAACTGGATTAACCCTAAGTGTTACAACAAATGTGCCAAATGCTGTAACCGAATCTGTTACACGTACCGTAACTGTGTAGGTATCTGCTTCTACACCTGATGCAACGTTAATCGTCGGGGATCCCACTATTGCGCTCAGCGTAATGCCCGAAGTATTTCTCCCAAGCGTGAAGGGAACGGTCGTAATGCTGAAAGTCAGCGTGCCAGTTCCATTTGCCGCAGAGTAATTCTGGGATGAAAATGCATAACCTGTAGTTCCTGCAATATTAGCAAAGCCAGAAATCGTAGGTTGAGCATTCACCACAACTGTTTTCGTAATACTTGCAACTGCACCGACTTCATCTGTTGCAGTGATCGTAAGTGTGTATGTCCCAGGATTTACCGTGGTCTCCACCTTAAGAACTGCACGGTTGCTTGACTGCGTCATCGTAAAGCCAGCTATTGATGGTGTACCAGCTAGTGTGAATACTTTATTGCCCGTGCCCTGTGTTGCGGTGAAGGTGTCCCAAGCCACGATTCCCGAAGTGGTTGTGATTGTTCCTGTTGTGCTCTCTACTCGAACAGGTGGATTGACAACAACCGAATAAACACGAGCAGTAGTTGCTCCTGCTGCATCCGTTGCCGTCACTGTCTCCGTGATCGTTCTTGCAACTGTTGCACTCGTCGATGTAAGAGTATTTGCAAGATTGAGAGTAAACGCATTTGCCGTAGATGTATCAATTGTCACGCCAGCATTTGCGTTAGTAGTGGTAAATGTCTTTGTACCTGTTCCCTGAGTCGCAAGTACGCTCGAGATCGCTCCTGATACACCTTGAGTGACAGTAACTGTCTCTCGACCAGAGTTCGTTGATATGTATCTAGCTCCAGTAGCATTGTAGTTCTGGAGAATCTCTGACGCTGACAGCGCACGATTGTAAATAGAAACATTTCCGTATGCGCCATTCAGAGTTACGTTTGCGTTGTTATCCCATCTACGCGCAAGTGAGATAACACTCCCATTGGAACTAGGGGCAATTGTTCCAGCGTTGTCACTTGCGCCCTGCTTAACGCCATTAACGTAAAGATCCTGAAAATAGTTAGCCCCTGATTTGTAAACCAAGTAACTGAGGTGATACCAAGTGTTTATCACCGGAGTAAAGAGAGTCGTTGTTGTTGTCCAATTACTGCCTCCCCGATAATATGCACCGTAAATAGAACCGCCTGAGAACGCTAAGACATAATTGATCGTATTGGATCCGCCTGGCCAGTATTGAGTGATAATCGCAGCGTTATTTGTTGGAATGCTCTTAAAGCGAACCCATGTAGATACCGTGAACGTCTCGAGTGTGCCCGGGTTCGGAATTAACATGTGATTTGTCGTTGCCGCACCTTCATTGAAGGAGAAAATGCCGCCAGACTCAGTTGAGTATTCAGGAGCAGTGCCAGCAGGGGTAGTTGAAGCAGTTGCCCCACTTGCGTTTCTTCCAGCTCCAGATGTGTCTAACCAATTCCCAGTACCTGAGTATGTAGACGCTTCAAGGTTTACAGCAAGTCCATTTTGTACCACCGAATCAGAACCAATAACTGGCCAACGGTTCACGATGACAGTGAAGGTATCCGACACGCGAGCACTAGATGAATCGGTGGCAGCAATTGAGAATGAATACGAACGAACTGGCACTGCTGAAGAAGCAGACAAGGTGATGAAGTTTTGTGCAGCGAGGGTGGATGTATCGAGCGTTATTCCAGCTTGAGGACTAGTCCACGCAATTGTTCGAGTGCCGGTACCACCCACTACGTTGATTCGCAGTGTACCTGATCGTGCCAATGTGGTTGTCAGAGTATTTCCTGTTGCGCCAGCAATTGTTGGGACTGGATTGACGACAACAGTAAGCGCAAAGTTAGTTGTAGCTCCAACTGTATCGGTTGCAGTAATCGTCAGCGTGTATGTTCCAGCAGGAAGATTGTTAGCCACTGTCAAAAGTCCAACATTCGAACTTGGATTAGTCATGGTAAATGCGGATGGGAAAGATGAACTAACAACAGTGAATGTCTTTAACCCTGTGCCTTGAGTTGCAGTGAAGGTGTCATAAGCGACTCGACCAAAAGTAGTTGAGAGATTTCCTAGCGTGGCATCTGTAATGATTATTTTTGGATTAATCACTGTGGTTACATAAACAGGTGTAGCTGCGGCAACTCCACTTGTATCTGTTGCAGTGATTACTTGGCTAATAGAACGCGGCGCTGTTGTACTGGTTGCAGACAGTGTATTCGCCAGATTAACTCGAACGGTATTAGCTGTTGCTGTATCAATTGATATTCCCGCGGTGGCATTTGATAATGCGAAAGTCTTGTTTCCTGTTCCAAGCCCTGCGTAGAAAATACTAGATGAAGCGGTAACGCTCTCAGTGGTGGTAATCGTTATTGCGTTGGAAGGATTGTTGGTAAATCGAGGCAATAAAGCGTTGTAATTTTGAGTAATTTCTGAGGTGGTAAGTGCCCTGTTATAAATTCGGGCTACAGGAATTGCACCGGAAATAATCTGAGCTGTTCCGTCCCACCGAAGGCCTATTCGTGTCCCTTTTTCGGAACTCGTAGGAGCTGTTGGGCTTGAACTTGTAGTTGTTGCTAATGAACCATTTACGTAAAGTGAACCGATATAATTCGAATTCACTTTGCTAACAGAATAACTAAAGTGATACCAAGTGTTGATTACAGGCGTAAATTCTCCAGTTGTTATCCAGTCAGTTGCTGAGGTCCAGTATCCTGCACGAATTTTTCCATTATTCCAGAAGCAGATTGCATAATTGATCGGGGTGGAAATTGACTGCCATTCATCTGTTACTAAACATGCATGGGTATTTGGAAGGGTATTAAATCTCGCCCACGCTTCAACAGTGAACACATCGGTCTTTACCGTATTTGCCTTTGCGTACTGCGAAGATCCATTTAGGTTAAAAATGCCACCTGTTGCCGAATCCCAAGTTGGATCTACCTGCCATATGGCATTGTTTCGAGAACTGCTTAAATCAGTCCACGTCCTTCCAGTTCCTGCATAACTCGCTCGATCACCTGCGTCTAAATTGAGTCTCAGGCTATCAAATACAGGAGAAGTTACGATCGCGGAGGTCGAAGAGATTGTTGGCGGCGCATTAATTGAGATTGTTACCGAGTAAGTGGATCTCAGTTTTGTATCATCAGTAACTGTTATTGATTGAGTGAATGTTCCAGTTGCAGTAAATGTATCAACTCTCAAGGTTGCAAACCCGCTTGCTGCTGTGCTGGTATCCAAGCTAATTCCGGTTGCAACTGGTGTCATCGTAAACACCTTTGTACCGACTCCAAAAAGAGTGTTTAACCGTAGCGTCGCACCTTTTCGATGAGTCGTGATCAAGGTTGTAGCGGTACTTGTATCGAATTTCACGGCAGGACTAACTGTCACAGTGATTACATGTGTTGCCGTCTCACCCGCAGCATCCGTGGCGGTGATTGTCTGTACATAGTCTCCCGTAGCGACAATTGGAGAGACAACCAAAACCACTGAATTGGCGGTGCTGGTATCAAGTGTTATTCCACTGCGAGATGGAGAGTTTGTGAAGGTTTTAGTACCGAGTCCATTTGTCGCTGTAAATGTTTCACTGCGCCCACCAACACCAGCACCAATTACTGCGGTATTAGTGTTCTGATAAATACCTACTTTTTGATAGGAAAGCCCGTATTTCTCGTCAAAGTAATCCTCGATTTGTCGAATTTCTGACAAGGTAAGAGTCCGATTAAAGATAATTACTTCAGCAACTTGGTAATCGGATTGCTGTCCAGTGAAGGTGTTGATTCCTAATGGCGGTAGTTCCGCGGTTCCGCCTGATGTTCCGCGCGCAATCCCGTTATAGCGGTAATTGAAAGGATAGGCAGTGGACATTACCCAATCAGTGAGATTCAGGCCCGCGGGGGTTGAGTCCGGAGATACCCATGCGTTGTAATGAGCTAGCCCTGCCTTGCCGCCATACTGTCCAAAGAGCCAGTTACCGCTTGAATCTTGGTATGCGTCAGCAGCGTAGTTGCCTGAAATAATTCTATTTCGGTTATTCGCACCCGAAAA
>JBILEX010000161.1:0-3283 GCA_044351895.1 Candidatus Planktophila sp. | reverse complement strand
GTTGGTGAAGGTGTTGGTGTTGGTGTTGGTGTTGGTGTTGGCGTTGGCGTTGGCGTTGGCGTTGGCGTTGGCGTTGGCGTTGGCGTTGGCGTTGGCGTTGGCGTTACAACTTCGACCGGAGCTACACCAGTTGTAGTAAATGACTGAGTCGAACCGTACAAATACTTTTGTGTAAATAGTGGGCCGCTCAACCCCTGAAGTCGAGTTCTGTAATAGTAAGTCGTACCTGGAGTGAGTCCTGTAACAGTTGCTGAGACAGTGGTATTAGTTCCGCTTCTTACAGTCAGCGGAGACCCATTAACTACTGTGAATGTGTCGAATGTAGGAGTCTTTGAGTGCATATAAGCAATCTGAACATTTCCGCCACCGGCATTAATCGATGAAGAATGTCGCACGCCTGTATTAGTGATCGAAGAGTGGGATTGAGAATTAATCACTGGCATGATCATTTCGCCACTAGCCAAGACTGTGTTTCCGATTGCTTTTCCTGAATCATTAACTGCGTCGAATCGGAAATTGTAGGTACCGCCAGGGATTATTCCGGTAACTTGAACTGAAACTGCAGTCACCGTATCTGAGGTGATTACTGGAAGAGTGATGGTTCCACCATCAAGTGTGAAGGTTGTATTGCGGCCATACATAAAGGTGACCGTCGTAGGCTGAGATTGAGGGTTCACAAATCCTGTAAATGTCTGCGAGACGGTGTTCATGCGAGCAGTGAGCGCAACGGTAGAGACAGTAGGTGCAATTCCGGGAGCGACGAGAGTCTTAAATGTTGATGTGGCAGATTGGGAGAAACCGACAGCGTTAAATGCACCAACCTTGTAGTAATAAGTAGTGTCGCCAATTAAATCTATTGGCGTCGAACTCAAATTAAATGCACTGCTTCCGCCGGCTGAATTCAACTGGCCGCTAATTGTCTTTACATTAGAAGTAAAGGTTGGATCAGGGCTATAGAAGATCTGGATCTCAGTTGAGAGTCCATTTGGATTTACCGTGCCATTGAGCTGAGCGCTATAGGCGGTTACTAAGGTCGCGCCGGTTGCAACCACAGTCGGAGCAGAATTTGTCGCTGACTTGGTTGTGAATATGTAGGTAGGCGAGACAAAGGTCTTAGATGAGTTAACTCCAACGACTCGGAAGTGATATCTCGTATTTGCGGTCAGTGATGTGAGCGAAACATTGGTAGAAATCACATCAGGCCCGGTGAATTCTGGAGTTGTAGGGGCCGCAGTTCTAATTGTGGTTGCAAATGTTGGGCTGGTAGAGAATTCAATCCTTGCGGTCGTAGTCAAACTTTCTGGGTTAACGACAATATTCACAAGTGCGCTAGAGCTCGTGATTGCTTCGAGTGATTTGAACTCAACAGTTGGCGCTGCATACGCTGGCCATGAATCCGTCGGTGAAACATAAAGCAACTTGTTCGGTGTGCCGGCGTTGAGATTTGAAATCACACCTGGTGTCGCAGTTGAAACTATCGCAGAAGTTACTTGAGCTACCGTCGCAGTTGGATATAACCCCCGATAGACCGCAGCCGCACCCGCAACATGCGGTGATGCCATTGAAGTTCCGCTCGCGGAACGAGTTGAAGTATTCGAGAAGAACCACCCTGCCAGGATGCTAGAACCCGGTGCGCTGAGATCTACGCAGCTTCCAAAGTTTGTATAAGAAGCCTTTGCATCTCCGATATCTGTCGCACCGACAGTAATTGCATTTACGGCAGATGCTGGTGACTTTGTACATGCGTCGGTGCGCTCATTACCTGCTGCAACAACAACTGTGATTCCTTCATTGACCAAACGTTCAATGGCATCGTTAAGTGCATCTGACTTTGGGCCACCAATACTTAAGTTAAGAACGGCCTGAGTCTTTGGATTTGGATTTGAAGGAGAGAGAATCCAATCAAGGGATGCGATCACACCTGAGTACCGACCGCTGCCTTGGCAATCTAGAAGGCGAATTGGAACAATCGTTGCATTCTTAGCAATTCCATATTGAGTACCTGCAGCGGTGGTTGCAACATGAGTTCCATGTCCATTGCAATCGGTTGTTCCGCGGCCATCATTGAATGTCGTGTAACCAGATGGCGAAACGCGTCCAGCTAAATCTTGATGCAGTAGCACGCCAGTATCGCCAACATAAATCGTGCTACCGGTTCCGGCGCTTAGGTATTCATATCTGCCATCCCCGCCGCCACCGATTCTTTCACGTTGATCAATGCGATCTAGCCCCCATGACGGTGTTGGAGTTTGAGTAGCAGCCAATGTAACGATGCCATCTTCTTCAATCCCCTGTACATACTGAAGTGATTGAACGTATGGAAGTTGATAGGCTGCTAAATCAACTACAAAACCATCGAAGGCATATTCAAATTCATCATCGATTGTGATTCCTGCATCAAGAAGTTGACCACGCACCACATCGTTAAAGTCTCCATCTACAGTGACGATGTATGTCGTAGTAGGTGATGCAACTTCAACTCCTTGTGCGGCAGAGGATGCGCCCATGGCAAAGATGGCAGTGAGGGCGATTACAGCCCTGACTCGTCTCTTGCCCTGGTTAATCTTCATGTGTATTACACCGCATCTCGCACGCTTAATTATGCGCGTCAGAGGCGATTTTTGAGAAGCGAAAAAGGCCCCCACGGTGAAGTGGAAGGCCTTTTTCGCTACCTATTTAGGGTGATTTTTATGAGCAACCTGATGTGTTGCCGCAACCTTCGCATACAAAGCATGCACCTGACATACGCATCTTCACGCCACATGTCATACAGAGCGGTGCATCTGATTTGATGCCCATTGACTCAAGAAGATCTGAAGAAGAACCGATCGTCATCGCTGGTGCGGATGCAACTGGTGCTGCTTCAATCTTGACATCAGCAACTGGAGCTTTAGCGACTGCAGCTACAGGAGCCGCCACAGGCGCAACTGCTTTTGGGCTATCGCCCGCCACAGGTGCGTACTCGCCACCGTTGTTTAGTGCTGCTTCACGCTCTGCCACTGTGTAGAGACCGAGTGATGCACGCTCTTCAAATGGTAGGTAATCGAGAGCTAGACGACGGAAGATGTAATCCATCATGGACTGTGCCATGCGAATATCTTTATCGTCAGTCATGCCTGCTGGCTCGAAGCGAAGGTTTGTGAACTTCTCAACGAATGTCTGTAGTGGAACTCCGTACTGGAGACCGATTGAGACTGCGATTGAGAATGCATCCATTACACCGGCAAGAGTTGAACCCTGCTTACCGAGCTTAAGGAATACCTCGCCAAGTGCACCATCAGCA
>JBILEX010000132.1:0-3286 GCA_044351895.1 Candidatus Planktophila sp. | reverse complement strand
ATTAGCTCTGGGAATTTCACCAGAAAAGTCAACTCTCTTTGTTCAATCGCAGGTTCCGCAACATAACCAACTCGGTTGGATTATGGAGTGTTTGGCTGGCTTTGGTGAAGCAAGTCGCATGACTCAATTTAAAGATAAGTCAGCAAAGGCCGGCTCTGATTCAGCTCGAGTTGGACTCTTTACATATCCAATGTTGCAGGCTGCTGATATTTTGCTTTACCAGGCAGATTTAGTTCCGGTTGGTGAAGATCAACGTCAACACATTGAGCTAACCCGTGACTTGGCCGGACGTTTCAATGCCCGCTACGGTGAAACTTTTCAATTGCCAGAGGCTTACATTCTTAAAGCTGGTGCAAAAATTAACGATATTCAAGACCCAACCTCAAAGATGAGTAAGTCATCTGGTTCAGTGGCCGGAGTTATTGAAATCATGGATACTCCCGATGCAAATTTAAAGAAGATTAAATCTGCCATTACAGATGCAGGCCGCGAAGTTAGATTTGATCAGGTTGAAAAGCCGGGGATCAGTAATCTTTTGACTATTCATAGCGCTTTGAGCGGCACCAGCATCGCTGATCTTGAAAAAGAGTTTGATGGTAAAGGTTATGGTGATTTCAAAACCAGCGTGGCAGAGGTAGTTGTTGAATACTTACGACCGATTCGACAGCGGGCACTTGATCTTCTTTCGGATGAGAAGCATCTCATCGATATCTTACATAGTGGTAGCGCAAAGGCGCGCGAGGTTGCAGAACAGACCCTCAGCGCAACATATAAAGGTTTAGGAGTAGTCAGTTGATGAAAAGACTTGTGACCGCTTCCCTCATCAGCGCACTGACACTTACTGCATTGATTTTACCGCAGGCCCAAGCGTCAACACCAGTGATCTGCCTGGCCTATGACACAGGTGGCCCTGGAGATGGTTCCTTCAATGATGCTGCCCAAGCAGGTCTGAAAGTTGCAGCCAAGAATTTGCAATTTACTCTCGAAACGACAGTGACTTCAGGTGATGCAAAAGATCGCATTGATCGCGTTACAGCTTTAGTGAAAAAAGAATGCACAATGGTGATTGCAGTAGGAGCGGGATATGCGGCTACCCTCAAAGAACTTTCTCAACAATATCCCGAGACACAATTTGCGATTCTCAATGATGCGACAGTCGATGCTCTGAATGTAACCTCAATCGTCTTTGCTGATGTTCAAGGAGCATACTTGGCAGGTTATGCAGCAGCGCTAGCGAGCAAGAGCGGCAAGGTTGCGATGGTGGGATATTCCTCGCAAAAAGATCTCTTTGAAAGAGGATTTGTCCCTGGCGCAAAAGCGGCGAGGAAAACCATCGTCACCACAGTCAGGTATGTCACTGCATCTGCAACCGTCGCCACTGCGTCCCTTCTACGTTCTAGTCACGATGTTATTTTCTTGGCGACGACAGGTTCTGCCACAGAAGCCTTCAACACTGTTGTTGCCTCAAATAACTCAAATAGAAGTAGAGCCGCATCGGGAATGATTACAGTTGAACCAGATCAGTTTCTCTCTGTAACTTCAGCAACGAAGAAATTTGTACTTGCCACAATCGTAAAGCGAGTAGATCTTGCGCTTATCGACTTGCTCACCAAGACACTTGAGGGAAGTTCGCTCTACGATGAAATTGATCCTGCTCTTGGAGTCTATGGATATCGCTACGGAATTGCGGATAAGAGCATTGAAATCACTCTTCGCTCTCCTACATTAATTGCAAAGACAGCGAAGATTAATTCAGCAAGTATCGCTGCTTCTAAAATTAACTAAGCACCCAGAAAAGCCTTGAGTGGTGCGCGTAAAGCACCAAGTTCCTTCTCTGCAGATATCTGATCTTGTGTAATAACCTCGATGTAACACTTAAGTTTTGCTTCAGTTCCTGATGGCCGAATGATGATGCGCACGCCACCTGATAACCACAAGCGCAGCCCATCTGTCGGAGGTAGCCCATCTGTCGGTGCGGCTAAATCATCAATACTTTCTACTTTTCTGCCAGCTATCTCTTGTGGGGGATTACTGCGCAAGCCCGCTAATAGCTCTGTTATTGCGCCCATGTCAGCAACGCGTATCGAGATTTGTTCGGTGGCATGGAAACCATGGCGTGCCCACACTTCATCAAGTAGATCGTTGAGATCCTTACCGACTGCTGCCAGATCTGTTGCTATCTGGGCTAGGAAAATTGCCGCTGATATTCCATCTTTATCATTTACAGTTTCAGAATCGACGGAGTATCCAATTGCCTCTTCATAGCCAAAGGCGAGATCTTCAATCTTTGCTAACCACTTGAATCCTGTGAGCACTTCCTTAAAATCAATGCCGTAATGATCGCTGATCTTTCGAAGGATTGAGGAAGAGACAATTGAATTTCCAAAAGTTCCTTGCGGTGATGTTCGTGCGATCCATTCGCCAAAGATGACTCCGAGTTCATCTCCGCGCAACATCCGCCACTGCCCATTGCGATCTTTAATCGCAGCAGCACAGCGATCGGCATCCGGATCATTTGCAATCACTAAGTCAGCGTTATGTGCACGTGCTGTGGCTAGAGCTAAATCAATTGCACCAGGTTCTTCTGGATTAGGAAATGCAACAGTTGGAAAATCAGGATCAGGATCTGCTTGCTCTGCAACAAGTATCAGATCAGGAAAACCTGCCAATGTGAATACCTGTGAAAGCGTCTCGGTTCCAACCCCATGCATTGCCGTATAAACAATTTTGAGAGATCCAGGTTTTCTGCCAAGAGCCGCCGTGCGGTGTACATACTCATCAATCAGAGTCTCATCAAGAACTGTCCAGGATTTGCCTCGGGGTTGAGACTTTAAAGAGGTGACTAAATCGATTTCCGCGGCAATAAAGCCATCAGTTGGATTAACGATTTGTGAAGATGCATATGCAATTCCATCGGCATCTGGACCGATGTAGACCTTGTATCCATTGTCCTGCGGCGGGTTGTGGCTAGCGGTAACCATGACGCCGACATCAGCCTTGAGTGCAGTAGTTGCAAAGGCAAGTACTGGTGTTGGAAGTGCTCGCGGAAGTAGAAAGACATCCATCCCAGCGCCGCCAAAGATTTCTGCGCTTTCAATTGCATAATCAGCTGAGCCGTATCGGGCATCGCGACCGATCACAACACGAGTCATTCCGCGAGCCTTCATATAAGCAGCAATTCCCGCGGCCGCTCGACCTACAACAGCGCGATTCATGCAAGAAGGGCCAGGGCCATTGGGGCCACGGAGTCCGGCAGTTCCAAATTGGAGGAAACCGTTGAAATATG
>JBILEX010000015.1:0-11713 GCA_044351895.1 Candidatus Planktophila sp. | reverse complement strand
TGATTCCAACATTAATCATGAGTAAACCTTTTTCTATCTAGACCCAATAAAGGGAGTCGGCACACTATCTGCCACAGCGCTGGGGTCTTGGCTAACCTTATCAGGGGGCAACCAAATTCTTTCCGTACTCAAAAGTACTACCCATCACATCTCAGAGTTACGCGTGATTATTCTATTTCCTACAGGATTTTACTTCTGATTTCTCATTCGCTGAGTAGATCTGGAGAGAGTCCTGCCTCTGTATCTGGAATGCCGAGTTCTCCTGCGCGCTTATCTGCCATCGCCAACAATCGACGTATGCGTCCTGCAATTGCATCCTTTGTCATCGGAGGAGTTGCAAGTGAACCCAACTCTTCAAGACTTGCTTGGCCGTGGCTTATGCGAAGTTCGCCCGCCTCTTTCAAGTGATCTGGAATTTCATCTCCAAGAATTTCCATCGCACGTTGCACCCGAGCAGCAGCAGCGACAGCGGCGCGGGCAGAGCGACGAAGATTCGCATCGTCAAAGTTAGCCAGTCGATTTGCAGTAGCACGAACTTCACGTCGCATTCGACGCTCTTCCCATGCAAGAACACTTTCGTGTGCGCCTAGCCTTGTAAGGAGAACACCGATGGCATCACCATCACGAATCACAACACGATCTACTCCCCGAACTTCGCGTGCCTTTGCCGCGATACCTAAGCGACGAGCGGCACCGACTAGTGCAAGTGCAGCCTCTGGGCCAGGACAAGTAATTTCTAGTGACGAAGAGCGACCGGGTTCAGTCAGAGAACCATGTGCGATAAATGCTCCACGCCATGCAGCTTCTGCATCACAGATATTTGCCGAAACTACCTGAGGTGGTAGACCTCGAATGGGGCGACCATTTCCATCAATCAGACCAGTCTGGCGAGCTAGCGCATCACCTGATTCGATGACACGTACAACGTAGCGAGAGCCTTTGCGAAGCCCACTCGAAGATAGGACTGCGAGATCGCTGTCATGGCCATAAATATCTGCAATATCTTTCTTGAGTCGTCTGGCGCTCTGAGAGGTATCAAGTTCAACCTCAATGACGACCTTGCCTGCCGCGATATGAAGTCCGCCCGCAAAGCGAAGGAGTGATGAGACTTCAGCCTTGCGACAGCATGGACGAGTTACTGAGAGACGACTTAATTCGTCTTTTACTGCTGCTGTCATAGCCATGGGGCTATCCAACCAAAGTTTTCCCCGCAATGTGTGCGAAAAGGGAGGCTAATTTTTTCGTATCGTGATGGTTGGCGCTTCCTTCAAGGCGAAGATCTTGCACGAGTAACTCTCCACCTTGGGTTGAAACTTTATCCCCTAGGAGTTTGGCCGCTTCTGGGTCGATAACCAGAGATGAGTCGGCCACGATGAAATCAAATGAGAGTTGCGGCGCTAGCTTTTGTACCGCTGCAATGTGATCGAGCGCGCTACGACCCGCAAATTCTCCACTCTCCATGTCGTCAAGGTTTAGCAGGAGAATTTTCTTTGCTGGTGAGTTTATCAACGCAGCTACTTGTTCAGGAACCAAGAGGTGAGGAAGGACGCTGGATATCCAAGACCCCGGACCCATAGTGATCCAATCGGCTTCTGCAATCGCTGCCAAGGCTTCCGGCCTAGCCTTTGGATTCTCCGGGATCAGTTTCAAAGAATCAAAACGTCCAACTGTCGTAGCAACTTCTTTTTGGCCACGAACAATATTTCTATCTCCTTGATCTATAAAAGTTGCTTCAATATCAAGTGGTTGACCAGCCATAGGTAGAACGCGACCCACAACTTTGAGTAGTGCACCGACGCGATCCAAGCCCTCAACAGGATCTTCGTCGCGATCCCACAAGGCAGCTAAAAGCAGATTACCGACTGCGTGGCCATTGAGTGGTCCGTCGCTGGTGAAGCGATATTGCATAATCTCCGCCCAGCTTCTACCCCATTCATCGTCAGCACAGAGAGCAGCAAGTGCCATTCGAAGATCGCCGGGCGGGAAGATGGGAAATTCTTCTCGTAGCCTTCCGCTTGAGCCACCATTATCGGCAACTGTAACTATCGCGGTGATTTCTGAGGTTAGTGATCTTAAGGATGTCAATGTTGCAAATAGACCATGCCCTCCACCAAGAGCAACGACGCGTGGTGAAGTCATTTCTTACTCGCGACCAACATCTCTATGAGTGGCATGAGCAGAAATCTCAACTGTCGACGAGTGAGCATTGAGCTGACTAGCGATCTCTCTCGCGATAGAGACGCTGCGATGTTTTCCTCCAGTGCAGCCGACAGCTATGGTCACAAACCTCTTACCCTCTCGAAGATAACCAGGAATCATCTGCATGACCACCGATACATAGGACTTTATAAACTCTTCCACGCCTTCACTGGCAAGAACTGTAGAGAAAACTTTCTCATCGAGTCCAGTAAGTGGTCGAAGTTCAGGAACCCAATGCGGATTCGGAATAAATCTTGCATCTAGAAGAAGATCTGCATCAACAGGGATTCCATATTTGAATCCAAAGGAGAGAACATTGACTCGGATAGCGCTTAGAGAGCCAGGAGAGAAAATTTCAGCAATCCGCTTTTCTAGCTGATGAACATTGAGATTACTTGAATCTACGACGATATCGGCCTGGGCGCGAAGTTCATCAAGCTTGGTTCGTTCGCGGGCAATTCCATCAACGATGCGATCACTTGCCTGCAAAGGGTGTGGTCGTCGGGTGGATTCAAATCTCGCAACCAAGATTTGATCGCTCGCGTCGAGAAAGAGCATTCTGAATGGAATCTTCTTATCGCGTAACGTATTCAATGATGCGCTCAGATCATCAAAGAATTTTCCACCGCGCACATCTACAACGACAGCAACCGAAGCGAAATCTGAACCGCCTGTCTGCGCAGCTAGTTCGGGAAGGATTGCAGGAGGAAGATTATCTACGACATACCAACCTAAATCCTCAAGTGCATGGGCAACGGTAGATCTACCAGCACCTGACATCCCGGTCAGGATCAAGAGTTCGCGCGTACTCATGGCTACAGTCTGCCACCAACGTCAAGTACCTCAAACATGGAGTAGGCCGTTACTTGTCGAGAATTTCGCCAGACTGCATATCTATGCCGCCGCTTACTGCGCTCTCCCCTATATGTGAGAGATGGTTCCAGATAATAGATGCAATCTTTTCGCCGATTCCCGGAGTTGCGGCAATGTCTGCAATTGATGCCTTGCGAATTGCGCTCACCGAGCCGAAACGATCGAGAAGTGCTGCTCTTCGAATATGACCGAGTTGTTCAATCTCATCAAGTACTGATTCGAGCATTACTTTAGATCTCCGTGATCGATGGAAGGTGATCGCAAAGCGGTGAGCCTCATCGCGTATGCGTTGTAGTAGATACATCCCCTCGCTCGTACGAGGCAAGATCAGTGGATCATGGCTGTGTGGAAGCCACACTTCTTCAAGGCGTTTGGCTAAACCACAAAGTGCAATATCAGCAACGCCGAGCTCTTCGAGTGCGCGCGCAGCAGCAGCGACCTGAGGTGCGCCACCATCGACGACAATTAGTTGTGGTGGATACGAAAACTTTCCTAACCGCCCACCTGATTCATTGACTTCACTTTGATCAACTTTTCGATCAGCAAGCAGCCTTTTAAGTCGGCGCGTAATAACCTGATGCATCGCCCGAGTGTCATCTGTCGCTTCGGTAGTGTCGATGATGAAGCGACGATATTCGCTTTTCTTCGCAATACCGTCCTCAAAAACAACCATCGACGCGACGACAGTTGTGCCCGAAATATTTGAGATATCAAAACATTCAATACGTAGTGGCGTACGTGGAAGTTCAAGAACTTCCTCGAGTTCAATCAACGCCTTACCAGAGACAGCTGCATCGTTTGCCCGCTTACTCAGGAATTGGATTAACGCATAATGAGCGTTCCTATCGACGGTATCAAGAAGCTCTACCTTCTCTCCACGTTGTGGCACCTTAATAGTGACTTTATGTCCGGCAAGTGAACTCAGCCACAACATCAGAGCCTGACTATCTACAGGCTCTTGATTCATGTGAATGATCGAAGGAACTTCAGTGGCACCATCACCATAGATAGAAAAGAGAAGAGACGCCCATTGATCTTCACCCTCGAGTGTTCTCTCTTGATCAACAATCCACGACCGTGAGCCTTTAATCGACCCTCTTCGTACGACGAAGATAGAACCAGCTGCATGGAAACCCTCTTCGTGGATAGCAATGAAGTCTCCATCCAAATCGTCCGACAAATTACCTTGCGTTGACTTCTGCGCCTTTTCAAAGGACTCAATCTGATCGCGCAGCCGAGCCGCACGCTCAAACTCTTCGCGGGAAGCGGCCAACTCCATCTCGCTGCGCATTGTGGGGAGAAGATCTTCCATTCCAGATTCCATGAAGTCATTTAGTTTGACTGCTATATCTTTATGCTCTTCGGGGCTCACCCACCCAACACACGGAGCCGCACACTTTCCTATATCTCCCAGAAGACATTGCCTCTTCGTCCGTTGAGCTCTCTGAAAGTTTCCTACACTGCACGATCTCACCGGAAAAACTTTTAGAAGAACTTCGTAAGTGTTTCGAAGTGCCCACGCATTCGTATATGGGCCAAAGTACTTTAGCCCTGGACGCTTTTCCTTTCGGGTAATAAAGATACGTGGGTACTCATCTTCCATTGAGATGGCTAGATATGGATAGGACTTATCATCTTTAAACTGAACGTTATAGGTTGGGTGATACTGCTTGATCCACGAGAATTCCAAAGCAAGGGCTTCAAGTTCAGTCTTTACGATCGTCCAATCAACGCGGACTGCCTCATGCACCATGCGATATGTCTTCTGAGCTAAATTCGATCCAAAGTAGGAGCTCAATCTATTCTTGAGATTCTTCGCCTTGCCGACGTAGATCACTTTCTCTTTATCATTGTAGAAGCGATATACCCCAGGTTCTTCAGGGATCTCGGTGGGGCGATAGCTGGCTGGATCTGCCATCTCTACTTCTTCTTCGTGACAGGTTTCTTGACGGAACGATTGCTCTCTAAAATTTCACGTAAGAATTGTCCTGTGTAACTCTCTTTCACAGAAGCGACATGTTCAGGAGTTCCTTCTGCAACAACCATTCCGCCCCTAAAACCACCCTCTGGCCCCATATCGATCACCCAATCAGAACATTTGATGACATCGAGGTTATGTTCGATAACTATGACAGTGTTTCCTGAATCTACAAGGCGGCTGAGTACGCCTAAGAGTTTGTTGACATCTTCAAAGTGAAGACCTGTCGTTGGTTCATCGAGAACATAGATCGTTCGTCCAGTCGAACGACGCTGTAACTCGGTAGCCAACTTCACGCGCTGTGCTTCTCCCCCTGAGAGGGTTGGAGCAGATTGCCCTAGCCGCACATATCCAAGTCCCACATCACAGAGAGTCTTGAGAAAGCGCGCGATTGTAGGAACCGATTCAAAGAACTCATGGGCGATTTCGATCGGCATATCCAATACTTCAGCGATTGTCTTTCCTTTGTAATGCACTTCGAGAGTTTCACGGTTATAGCGAGCACCGTGGCAAACTTCGCAAGGAACGTAGACATCGGGTAAGAAGTTCATCTCAATCGTGATCGTGCCATCACCCGTGCAATTCTCGCAGCGACCCCCCTTCACGTTAAAACTAAAACGACCTTGCTGGTAACCACGGATCTTCGCCTCAGTTGTCTCTGAAAAGAGAGCGCGAATCTTGTCGAAGACACCTGTGTATGTGGCTGGATTTGAACGTGGAGTACGCCCAATTGGAGATTGATCGACGTGTACGACTTTATCCAACTGATCAATTCCAGCTATTGTCTTGTGGCGTCCAGGGACGATTCGTGCACCATTGAGCTTGTTGGCAAGAGTTGAATACAAAATGTCGTTAACTAGCGTTGATTTTCCAGATCCACTTACTCCTGTAACGGCTACAAAGGTACCTAAAGGAATCGAGACTTCAACATCTTTGAGGTTATTCTCTTTCGCGCCCTTGATAACAATCTGACGCTTTGGATCTACAGGGCGACGCTTACTTGGAATTTCAATCGCACGCCGTCCAGATAGATATGCACCCGTGATTGACTCCGTCGATGCAATGAGATCTTCATAAGATCCAGATACGACAACCTTGCCGCCGTGTTCGCCTGCACCGGGCCCAATATCTACTACCCAATCTGCGGTACGAATTGTCTCTTCATCATGCTCAACAACGATGAGTGTATTTCCCAAGTCACGAAGTCGCGTGAGTGTCTCAATTAGGCGACGATTATCTCTTTGATGTAGTCCGATGCTTGGCTCATCAAGGACGTAGAGCACGCCAACAAGACCCGAACCGATTTGAGTTGCTAAGCGAATTCTCTGCGCTTCTCCACCAGATAGCGTTCCGGCGGGGCGATCGAGAGAGAGGTAATCAAGACCAACATCAAGAAGGAATCCGAGACGTGCATGTACTTCCTTCATCACACGCTCTGCGATCTGCGCCTCGCGCTTGGAAAGTTTTACCTGCTTAAGGAATGCCGCGCAATCATCAATGGAGAGTTCACAGACCTGAGCGATGCTCTTATCCCCAATTGTTACAGCCAACACTTCAGGTTTGAGACGGGCACCATTGCAAGCTGCACATGGAATCTGTCGCATGTACGCCTCGTACTTATCGCGACTGTAGTCGCTATCCGTTTCGCTATGGCGACGATGAATAAATGGAATAACGCCTTCGAAACCAGTTGTATAGTTCCGCGCTCCGTATCTGCCCTTGTAGCGCATCTTAATTTCATACTCATATCCGTTGAGAATGGCATCTTGCGCTTTTGCTGAGATCTTTTTCCATGGGACATCAAGCGAGAATTTAATGTCAGCCGAGAGCGCTTCTAAAAGTCGAACGAAGTAATCAGAAGACTGGCCACCAGACCAAGGCGCTATTGCACCTTCGTTTATACTCAAACCATCATCAGGAATGATTAACTCTTCATCTACTTCTAGCTTGGTTCCGATTCCTGAACACTCTGGACATGCGCCAAATGGTGAGTTGAATGAGAAAGATCGTGGCTCTAACTCTTCGAAGGAGAGATTGCAGTCGTGGCAAGCCAAATGTTCGCTATATGTATGGATCTTTTCTTGCCCTGCTTTTGCATCTACAAAATCAAGAAGAACAATTCCGCTAGATAGTCTCAAGGCAGTTTCAATAGAGTCAGTTAATCGAGATTTTGAATCTGCCTTAGCTGTAAGTCGATCAATAACAACCTCGATCGTATGCTTCTCTTGCTTCTTAAGCTTAGGAGGCTCAGAAAGTGAAATCGCTTCACCATCGACAATCGCTCGCGAATAACCCTGCTTTACAAGATCGGTAAAGAGATCAACGAACTCTCCCTTACGTTCACGGACAACAGGTGCTAATACTTGAAATTTTGTAGTGGGTGGCAATTCAAGGATTTGGTCCACAATCTGCTGTGGACTCTGTCTAGAGACTGGCTTTGTACATTGCGGACAGTGCGGTCTACCAGCGCGAGCAAAGAGAAGACGTAGATAGTCGTAGACCTCAGTAATTGTTCCGACAGTTGAGCGTGGATTTCGGTTAGTCGATTTCTGATCGATAGAGACTGCGGGTGAGAGACCTTCGATGAAGTCAACATCAGGCTTATCCATCTGTCCAAGAAATTGGCGAGCGTATGCCGAAAGTGATTCCACATAGCGACGCTGTCCTTCAGCAAAAATCGTATCGAAGGCTAGGCTTGATTTTCCTGAACCGGATAGTCCGGTAAAGACAATGAGTGCATCGCGCGGAAGATCGAGCGAGACATCTTTGAGATTGTGTTCGCGAGCACCACGAACGACGAGCTTCTCAATAGTCACCTACACACCTGCTTCTTCCATTGATCGAAGTTCTTTCTTCAAAATGCGAATCTCATCCCGGAGCTTGGCTGCTACCTCAAATTGAAGATCTGCTGCTGCGCTTCGCATCTGATCGGTGAGCGAGCCTATCAAGGCGACTAGATCCTTGCGCGGTAGAGAAATTGCTCCCTTGGCGTTGAGCCCTACTGAGAGCGCCCCACCAGATCCTTTACCTGAACTCTTCTCGCTCTCAAGGAGCGCTGAGGTGTCTTCGCTCTCCCTGGTAATGAGATCGGTAATATCTGCAATCTTTTTACGTAGAGGCTGAGGGTCCACTCCTCGTTCAAGGTTGTAGGCAACTTGCTTTGCACGGCGACGATTAGTTTCATCGATCGCAAGTGCCATGGATCTAGTGATGTTATCGGCATACATATGCACTTCGCCTGAAACATTTCGGGCGGCACGTCCGATTGTTTGAATGAGAGATGTGGCAGAACGTAAGAAACCTTCTTTATCAGCGTCCAATATAGCAACGAGCGAGACTTCCGGTAGATCAAGTCCTTCGCGAAGAAGGTTAATGCCGATCAAAACATCATATTCACCTGTTCGCAATTCTCGAAGAAGTTCAACTCTTCGGAGAGTATCGACTTCTGAATGCAGGTATCGCACTCGAACTCCACGTTCTTGGAGATAGTCAGTGAGGTCCTCAGACATCTTCTTGGTCAGTGTAGTTACGAGCACTCGCTCGTTCTTCGCCGCACGTTTATTTATCTCTTCTAGTAAATCATCAATCTGACCCTTAATTGGTTTGATAATAATCGCTGGATCTATGAGCCCTGTTGGGCGAATCACTTGCTCAACGACATCTCCCCCAACCTTCTCCATCTCATACTTTCCAGGAGTAGCCGAGAGATAGAGAGTCTGACCAACTCGCTCAAGAAATTCTGGCCATTTCAAAGGACGGTTATCTAGCGCGCTTGGCAACCTAAAGCCATGCTCGACAAGAGTGCGCTTTCGCGAAGCATCACCTTCGTACATTGCGCCAATTTGTGGAACAGTTACATGGCTTTCATCAATCACCACTAAGAAATCATCTGGGAAGTAATCTAAAAGACAATGTGGTGCAGAGCCAGGGTTGCGATCATCTAAATGACGGGAGTAGTTCTCGATTCCTGAACAGAATCCCAGTTGCTCCATCATCTCGATATCAAAGGTGGTGCGCATGCGAAGACGCTGCGCCTCCAATAACTTGCCTTGTTTTTCAAAGAGATTCAGCTGGATTTGAAGTTCATCCTGAATATCGCCAATCGCGCGCTTCATAGTCTCCGGGCTCGCTGCGTAATGCGTTGCCGGGAAAATGTGAACTTCATTCTCGTCACGAATAATTTCACCAGTTAGCGGATGCAGAGTCATAATCTTCTCGATCTCATCACCAAACATCTCAATGCGGATCGCTAACTCTTCATACATCGGGATTATCTCGATCGTATCTCCACGCACGCGGAAGGTGCCACGTTCGAAAGCGATGTCGTTGCGCTTGTACTGAACGTCAACAAACTTACGGAGTAGGGCATTGCGCTCGATCTCGTCCCCAACCTTGATATGGATCATTCGGTCGATATATTCCTGAGGAGTTCCAAGACCATAGATACAAGAGACTGTGGCAACAACGATGACATCACGTCTTGTCAGGAGCGAGTTCGTCGCTGAGTGTCGCAGCCTCTCCACCTCATCATTAACACTTGAATCCTTCTCAATGAAAGTATCGGTCTGCGGGACATAGGCTTCTGGTTGGTAGTAGTCGTAGTAAGAGACAAAGTATTCAACTGCATTGTTAGGTAGTAGTTCTCTAAACTCATTAGCGAGCTGGGCGGCAAGAGTTTTATTTGGAGCAAGGACCAACGTTGGGCGCTGTAGTCGCTCAATAAGCCAAGCCGTTGTCGCCGATTTTCCAGTTCCAGTTGCACCCAGAAGCACAACATCCTTCTCGCCCGCATTTATCCGTTGCGCGATCTCTTCAATCGCTTGCGGCTGGTCGCCGGCCGGTACGTAGTCAGAGATAACCTGAAAGGGGGAATCAATGCGAGAAAGATTACCGTTATCGGACACGTAGGTAGCCTACTAGTGAGATCTATCTGATGAGAGGTCAGCTATTGGCCCCTCCCAGAGATTCTCAACTTGACGCAGAAGATGGTCTTCATCTCCATCGTTAACGATCACAGCATCAGCAACATCGATGCGAGCCTGTGACGGAGCTTGGTTTGCTAGTCGGGCTTTGATATCACTAATAAACATCCCACGTGACAGAAGACGTTCGACTCGAATATTTTCACTTGCTTCAACAGTCACAATAAAATCAAACATGCCCGCCGCATTTGTCTCTACCAGAAGTGGTATTTCGTAAACTAGATTTGTTGTGGGTTCATTGTCGGTGAGAGCTTGCGCAAAAAGCTTTTGCACGCGAGGATGGATAATTCCTTCGAGATCTCTCTTTGCTGAAGCGTCCGAGAAAACTATCTCGGCAAGGGCCTTACGGTTAATATCTCCATTGAGCAATACACTTTCGCCGAATCGGGCAACAACTTCATCAAAACCTTCGCTCCCCCTCTCAATGGCGATCCTCGCAAGTTGGTCAGCATCAACTACATTTGCGCCAAGTTCGCTAAAGAACTGAGCGACAGTGGACTTGCCAGCACCAATACCGCCAGTGAGCGCGATTACCTTCATAACCAGAGCCTACCTGTGCCATTCTGGAAAGAAGAAAGCCCCACACGATTAACGCATGGGGCTTTCTTAACTACGATGAATTATTCAGCGGATGCTTCGGCTGGAGTTTCAGCTGCTGCTCCTGCGGCATCGGCAGCTTTTGCTTCTGCCTTCTGCTTCTTGTGAGCAAGGAAACGAACTTGTGCTTCCTGGTATTGACGCTCCCACTCTTCGCGCTGAGCATCATGTCCTGGCTTCCATTCCTGTGTTTCAGGATCGAAACCTTCTGGATAGATGAAGTTTCCATCAGCATCATAACGAGCAGCCATTCCGTACTGTGTTGGATCAAATGCTTCGATCTCCACTTCAGTACCTTCATTAGCCTGCTTCAATGAAAGTGAGATGCGACGACGCTCAAGATCAATATCAATGATCTTGACGAATAGCTCGTCATCAACGGCAACAACCTGCTCAGGAATTTCTACGTGGCGTTCTGCCAACTCAGAGATGTGAACAAGACCTTCGATTCCTTCATGCACGCGAATGAATGCACCGAATGGAACAAGCTTTGTTACTACACCTGGGACAACCTGATTGATTGTATGTGTGCGAGCAAATGCCTGCCATGGATCTTCCTGTGTCGCCTTGAGTGAAAGTGATACGCGCTCACGCTCGAAATCAACTTCCAAAACTTCTACAGTCACTTCATCGCCCACTTCAACAACTTCGCCTGGGTGATCAATGTGCTTCCATGAAAGCTCAGATACGTGGACAAGACCATCTACGCCACCGAGATCAACGAATGCTCCGAAGTTAACGATTGATGAAACAACACCGGTGCGAACCTGACCCTTTTGAAGTTGGTTGAGGAATGTTGTGCGTGATTCAGATTGTGTCTGCTCAAGGAATGCACGACGTGAAAGAACAACATTGTTACGGTTCTTGTCGAGCTCGATGATGCGGGCTTCAACCTGCTTTCCAATGTATGGAGTCAGATCGCGGACGCGGCGCATTTCAACCAAAGATGCTGGCAAGAAGCCACGCAATCCGATATCAACGATGAGTCCACCCTTAACAACTTCAATAACAGTTCCGACGACAACTTCGTCGCGTTCCTTCTTGCCTTCGATCTCTCCCCATGCACGCTCGTACTGAGCACGCT
>JBILEX010000131.1:0-3321 GCA_044351895.1 Candidatus Planktophila sp. | reverse complement strand
AGGCGTTAATGAGAGCGAGGTGATGAGAACGTGGCAACCGATTACGACACACCCAGAAAAACCGATGAAGAGCTTCACGAAGAATCACTAGAAGAGCTCAAAGCTCAGCGCGTTGATGCACAGTCCGGCCAGATCGATGTTGATGAAGCAGAGGCTGCCGAAAATCTTGAACTGCCTGGAGCGGATCTTTCGGGCGAAGAACTCTCGGTACGAGTTGTTCCTAAGCAAGAGGATGAGTTCACCTGTTCACGTTGTTTCTTGATTCATCACATCACCCAGCTTGCTAAAGGTGAAGGCGCAAAAGCCGTATGCAAGGAATGTTCTTAATTTTTTCTCAGCGCCTGCGCTAGTTTATCTCCATGCTTACTCGTAACAAGCCAATACGGGGTTTGATCCCTCGCATCCTTTACTTCGATCTTTACACCATGGGCTGTCCAGAATCGAATCGCTAAATATGCCGCAGGGTCCGCCTCGCGGGTTCGCTGCAGAGACATCTGCGCTGGCGTTAACACTGAAACTTCACCACAGAATTTCCTTGCAATATGCGCCTTGCCCACTCGCAGATCATTCTCGTCAACTTCAATGATTAGCGTTGAAGTGAAATAGATCAATACAGTAGCTGCAGTTAAGAGTGCCATCACTATTGCGGCAATCATCGTATTCATAGCTGCCCAAATTGCTATGCCGAGTGAAAGGGCAAGAAAGTAGATAAATGCCATCAACCAGAGAGGTGGTCGAATGACCTCACGGAAATTGATCAATCTCTCACTCATAGCGATACCGTATAGGAAGAATGAGAGAGTAAAGTGGAGCCATGACTAGAGTGGCTAGCACAACACCACCTGAGGGATCCGTTCTTCCAGAGCGACATCCCTTAGCTCCAGTAGTGGGAAGTCAGATCCCTTCACACTTTGGACATTGTTTTGGTTGTGGTCAATTACATCCCACAGGATTACATCTCGTTGCTCATGCCGGAAACGCACTAGATCTCACTGCAGAATTTACAGTCACTGAAAATCATCAGGGCGCACCAGGACTTGCCCACGGCGGTCTGCTTTCGCTCGCTTTCGATGAAGCGCTCGGAAAATTGATGTGGCTTATTCGCTCTCCTGCAGTTACAGGTCGATTAGAAACTGATTTTATGAAACCCGTTCCGATCGGAACAACGCTGCATATCTCTGCTCAAATTACAGGCCAAGTAAAGCGAAAGGTTTATACCGAAGCTGTAGGTCGTCTCAACGGTCCTGATGGAGAGATTGCTGTGCGCGCTGCGGCACTTTTTGTCATCGTCCCTATGAGCCACTTTATGTCTAATGCACCTGCTGAATATTTGGAATACATTAAGAAATCTCCTGAACTACTGGCCTTTGTCGATCCAGATTTCGAGATAAATCCATGAGTTCAGTGCAGGTATTGATCACTCGCTTAGATCCCGAATTACCTCTGCCGCGTTATGCAAAAGGGGGCGATGCAGGAGCGGATATCGTCTCTCGTATTGATATCACCTTGGCACCGGGGGAGCGCGCTCTAGTTCCGACAGGAATTGCTATTGCCTTGCCAGATGGTTATGTCGCACTTGTTCATCCACGATCGGGTCTGGCAATCAAGCATGGCGTGACAATGGTCAATTCCCCAGGCACAGTCGATGCTGGCTACAGAGGCGAGCTACAAGTGATTTTGATTAACCACGATAGAAATGAATCCGTTTCATTTAAACGAGGAGATCGCGTTGCGCAATTAGTTATCCAGAAAGTCGAGCGCGCTGAATTTGTTGAGGTGCAAGATTTGCCTGGTTCGGGTCGAGGATCTGGCGGCTTCGGATCGACAGGTCGCTCATGAGTCAAACACCTGGAGATAAGGAGAAAGTCCTTTCCGCTTTTGGTGGCAAAAAGGGTTTAATCGATGCAGGTTTCCCTGCAATTGTTTTTCTGATCTCATTTAACATCACTAAAGATCTCTGGAATTCACTTATTGCATCAATCATTATCTCTGCCATCTTAACGATCATTCGCCTTGTGATGAAAGATACGATTCAACACGCGCTCTCTGGCTTTATCGGAACACTGATATCAGCTTGGTTTGCAAATCGCACAGGTAATCCAAGTGATGTCTTTGTTCCAAAGATGCTGACCAATCTTGGGTATGGCATCGTCTACCTCTTAGCAAACATTGCAGGCTGGCCAATCCTTGGTCTGTTACTGGGTCCAATTCTTGGTGAAAATCTTGCGTGGAGAAAAGATCCAGTGCGAAAGGCTGCCTACATTCGTGCCAGTTGGATCTGGGTTGCACTTTTCTTTGGTCGCCTAGTCGTGCAGTATCCGATCTATCTTTCAGATAACGTCAATCTTCTTGGCGCGGTTAATTTAGCAATGGGCATGCCACTGTTTTTTGCAACTGTTTACGGCTCTTGGTTAGTGCTCAGAAATGTTCCAACGACTGTTCCGCCGCAGGATGAGAAGAACTAGCTCTTAATAAAGCAATCTTTAATCTGATCTTCAGCCGCAGCAGAAGCTACAAAGAGCAGCTCATCGCCTGCGCTAAAGACATCAGCTGCTGTCGGTGCAAAGACGCGACCATCACGAACAATGGCAGCGAGTGAGGCATCCAGTGGAAGTTCTATCTCTTCGACAGTTTTACCGATACAACTCGATGAATCTGGAAGTGTAAGCTCAACTAGATTTGCTTGACCTTTTCTAAAGCTAAAGAGGCGGACTACATCGCCGACACTCACTGCCTCTTCGACAAGGGCTGAAATAATGCGTGGAGTGGAAACAGCAACATCGACACCCCATGATGAATCAAACATCCATTCATTCTTTGGGTGATTGATTCGTGCAACAACGCGTGGAACTCCATATTCAGTCTTGGCAAGCAAGGACGCGACAAGATTGACCTTGTCATCACCCGTTGCGGCGACCAATACTTGAGCGCTACCTAGCGCGGCCTTATCTAGTGAAGCAATTTCGCATGCATCTGCCATTAACCATTCGGCATCAGGGACAGAGTCCATTTTGAGCGCTTTAGGATCACGATCGATAAGCAGTACCTGGTGACCGTTATCTAGGAGTTCGCGAGCGATTGCGCGGCCTACATTTCCCGCGCCGGCGATTGCAATTCTCATGGGGTCTCCGTTGGTGGCTCAGCCAAAATTGCCTCAACCTCTGCAACTCGTGCAGTCTCAATAATCATATGGAGGAGATCGCCTTCCTGAAGAACTGTGTGTTCGTTAGGGACCAAGCCTTCGGCAAGACGTGTAATGAAAGCAACGCGCGCTGTTGTTGAAGATTCAATGTAAGTGATGGGCTGTCCAAGCCAGTCAGT
>JBILEX010000130.1:0-3372 GCA_044351895.1 Candidatus Planktophila sp. | reverse complement strand
GTGCCGTTACTGCTGGAGAATCCGCAGGGGATAGTTCATTCATCAATGCGATCCAAACCGATGCAGCAATCAATCCAGGAAATTCTGGGGGACCACTTGTTAATTCAGCTGGCGCAGTAATCGGAGTCAACTCAGCAATCGCCACACTTGGGACATCATCGATATCTTCGCAATCTGGATCTATCGGACTTGGCTTTGCAATTCCTATCAACCAAGCTCGCAAAACTGCGGAACAGTTGATTAAGAATGGAAAGGCCACCTACCCAGTTATTGGTGTTTCTGTTGATATGCAGTACGCCGGCGATGGAGCCAGAATTGCAGATACTTCAAATGCAATTCTCCCAGGAGGACCCGCATCGAAGGCTGGACTTCGCGCGGGAGACTTAATTGTTAGATTTGATGATCGAACAATTACAGCGCCAGAAGAGCTAATTGTGGCTATTCGATCCAAGAATGTTGGCGATAAAGTTGAAATCGAATACATTCGAGCTGGTAAGAGACTCACCACAACCCTCACACTGACAGCGGGTAAGTAATGTTTGATTATGGCTTCGGAGAGATGATTGGATTGGTAATCCTCGCACTCATTCTTGTTGGTCCCGAACGTATGCCGCGAGTGGCAGGTGATCTGGCGAAAATGATCAGGAAGGTGCGTTCATTGACCAACACAGCTACCGCTGAGATCCGAGAGAACCTTGGACCTGGCTTTGAAGATTTAAAGCCAGCAGATCTAAATCCAAAAACATTCATCAAGAAGCACGTTGCCTCAGTTATCAACGATGAAGATGAGAAAGAGCGAGAGAGAAAACAAGGCGGATCAGCATTTAAACCTCAAATTGATCCAGATCTCCTATGACAATAATTGAGAATATCAACGCTGCTCTTGCAACAGTAAAAGACCCAGAACTTCACCATCCACTTCCAGATCTTGGAATGGTTGAAAGTGTTTCTGAATCAGCCGGCATTGTTGACCTGACTATCTTACTGACGATTTCAGGTTGCCCCATGAAAGATAGATTGTCCTCTGACATCACATCTGCAGTTGGTGCCGTTGCAGGTGTGAAAGAAGTCCGAATCAATTTTGGTGTGATGACCGAAGAAGGACGCAACAAGGTCAAACTCCTCGTTAGAGGTGGACGCGAAAAGTTCATTCCCTTTGCACAACCTGAATCTTTAACTCGCGTCATTGGTGTTGCATCAGGAAAAGGTGGAGTGGGTAAGTCTTCCCTTACCGCCAACCTCGCTATTGCTGCTGCCAAGAAAGGTTTGCGCGTTGGAATTCTTGATGCTGACGTCTATGGCCATTCAATCCCACGTTTGATGGGACTCCTTGGTGTTAGACCAACGGCTATTGATCAGATGTTCATTCCACCTGAAAGCTATGGCGTGAAGACTGTCTCGATGGAGATGTTTAAGCCAGAGCGTGCAGATGCAGTTGCCTACCGCGGCCCACTACTTCATAGAGTTCTAGAGCAACTTCTTTCGGATGCATACTGGGGCGATTTAGATTTATTGCTACTTGATCTCCCACCCGGAACAGGCGATTTAGCAATTTCACTCGGCCAACTCATTCCTACTTCTGAGATTTTAGTTGTTACAACGCCACAAATTGCGGCTGCAGAAGTGGCTGAACGTGCAGGGCGCATTGCACACCAAATGCATCAAAGAGTTATAGGTGTTATCGAAAATATGTCTGCCTTCATCTGTCCAAACTGTGGTGAGGCAACTGCGCTCTTCGGCGAAGGTGGGGGAGAAGAAACTTCAGCTCGACTATCAACTCTCGTTGGAGCCGATGTCCCGCTACTTGGCAAGATTCCATTTGCTCCAGAGCTACGTACTGGTGGAGACAATGGTGCACCTATTGTTCATGCGCTACCTGATAGTGCGACAGCACAAGCGATTATGGCAATTGCAGATAAGTTAGTGATTCGAGATAAATCTCTACTTGGCGTCAGGCTCGGAATCTCTTCTTAACTCTTCGACAATCTCTTGTGCAATATCTTCCAGTTGATCCTTTAGGTAGTCACGAGTTGCAACTTCACCAAGAGCTATACGCAGGCTTGCAAGTTCGCGCGTGAGATATTCAGTATCGGCCATGCTGCGATCATTTCGAGCACGATCTTCAGCTAGTGCAATTCGATCACGATCGGTCTGACGGTTCTGTGCCAAAAGAATCAACGGCGCAGCGTAAGACGCCTGAAGAGAGAGAATCAACGTCAGGAAGATAAATGGGAACTCATCAAAGCGAAGCCCATTAGGCGCTAGCGTGTTCCAGAGAACCCAAGAGAGCACAAAAGCACTCATGTAGACCAAGAAACGAGCGGTTCCTAGAAAACGTGCAAATTTTTCAGATAGGCGACCGAAAGCTTCGGCATCAATATTTGGACGCAAAGTGCGTCGAGTTTCGCGAGGAGTATCTAATCCATTCTTGCGAGCCATCTTTACACCTGCCCTTCAACTTTTTGCGTTAAATTTTCTAAATCAGTACGTGTGTGATCGCGGTGATCAATACGCCAATTATCTGGGAGTAAGTGATCAAGCACGTCATCGACGGTAACTGCGCCTAGTAAACGCTCATTTCCATCGACAACTGGCACGCTGAGCAAGTTATAACTTGCAAGGTATGAGGACACTTCATTCAAGCTTGCATCTGGACTTAATCCTTGTGTATCGGTATCAACAAGTGATCCGAGAAGAGTCGCTGGCGGTTCACGAAGTAACCGCTGATAGTGAACCATTCCGATGAAGCGCCCAGTTGGAGTTTCAAGCGGTTGTCTAGTAACAAAGACTTGCGATGCAAGGGCAGGAGAAATTTCGCTTCTGCGAACAACAGCAAGTGCATCTGCCACTGTGTAGTCCGCACTCATGATCAGCGGTTCTGTCGTCATCATTCCGCCGGCAGAATAATCCTCATAAGTCATCAAACGAATAACATCTTCGGCATCTTCTGGTTCCATCAGGTCGATAAGTTCCTGTGCTCGCTCTTCGCCGACTTCGCGAAGTAAATCTGCAGCATCGTCAGGATCCATCTCACCTAGAACATCCGCAGCGCGTTCACCTTCGAGCTCAATGAGTAGCGCGACACGTTCTGCCTCATCCATCTCTTCAAGAACATCTGCCAAACGCTCATCATCAAGGGCGCGTGCAACTTCAATGCGGCGCTTAGGAGCTAAGTCCTGAATAACGGCAGCTAAATCTGCTGCACGTAAATTACCAAGTGTTGAAAGCAGGTTTGAAGTTCCTTGTTCACTTTCAGCAGTTGCAAATCCTTGGACCTCTTCCCATGCAACTGTTGAGGTTGCTCCTTTTCGACGAATACCTCGACCCCGCTTCATGACGTGAACGCGAGTCATTAGCCAATCACCAGTGCGA
>JBILEX010000129.1:0-3381 GCA_044351895.1 Candidatus Planktophila sp. | reverse complement strand
ATTGCGCACGAGAACTTTCAGGGGGAAATAATGGCAGTGCGTTCTTAATGTCGTACTTTGCGACAAGTTCCCAACCCGCTGTATCAACTCCCCACATCAAAGAAAGGTGACGCCTAATTTCAGATTCGGATGCGTGCCCAAGTGATGTACTGGAAAAGAGAGTTCGATCTGCAGGCGCACTCAATGGCAGAAGTTTTGAAATCGCGATCGAATTAACAATCGGACCCCTTGCCAATCCATCCACGCGAAGTGTTGCATCGCACTGAAAGTCATCTGATGTGGAGTGATACCAGGTCGTACAACTGACGCTCTCGCCGACCTCTTCAATTTCAAGTAGCTGGGCCGCAGTTGTTTGATCAGTGGCGACAATAATTGCACGGGCCTGGATTACTCCCTTTGAAGTCGTGAGTTCCAAACCTGTAATGGCATTTACCTGCACGCCAGTTTCTACCTTGCCGATTTCACTCGCCAAGACTCGCGATAGCTCTCCCGCACCGCGGGCCGGCAAACCTGGCGCTCCACTGATGAAACTCTTAATAATCTCTCTACCGTTCACGGAGTCAACGCGAGATGGCTGAGTTAAGAAAACTCCGGTCAAAAACGGTTTAAGGACTCTGCCGTAGAGATTGTGGCAGCCAGCGGCGAGCAATTCACTCTCCACATTGGAACCATGTTTGGAGCTCGAAAGAAAATATTTAAGGAATGAAATCTTCTCGCCCAGACTTCCTGATTGACTTCGAAAGACTGAAAAGAAATATTTGCGTGGGTCCCCGAGGCGGACTACAGATCCATCAAGAGCGATATCAACTGCACGGGGCGCAAACTGGAAATCCAACTTATCAACGACATTCAACGCCTCGACTTCAGGATATCGCGCATTGACCAATTGGAAACCTCGGTCAAAGCGATATCCATTTATCTCATCGCTCTGAACGCGTCCGCCTACACTCGTCGAAGCTTCTAATACGAGAACTTCCACGCCTGCCTCAATAAGAGTGTGTGCGGCAGATAATCCAGCGAGACCAGAACCAATAATTACTACAGGCAGTGCACTATCGGACACTGATCGCCCGCGCCTCTTCGATAATTTCGGCGACACGAAGCGCATCGGCAAGAGATACAGGTGCTGCAGAACCACTCTCTATCGCTGCCTTTACGAGTGTGTAGAAGGCGGCGTAGTTCCCAGAGACGCTCTCAACGGGCAGAACTTCGCCACCCTTATGGAGCGATGCGGCATTAATCATCGGCTTTGCCCAAGCGCCACCAAAAGGAATTTCTCCGGATCGAAGCGCATCCTCTTGTGGATCAAGTTCGTTAATCACAAGTGCACCTTTGCTTCCAAGTAATCTCACACGCGGACCAGGTGCGCCGCTGATTGCCGAGGCTGCTAAATATGAATCAACACCTGACTCATGTTTTAACACGACGGTCACATCATCATCTGCTCCACCGCGGATAGAGCGAACGCTGGCGCTGATGAGTTGTGCTGGACCAAAGTAATCCAATGCGGTTGAGATCAAATGTGATTGAAGATCTAGAAGTAATCCACCACCTTCTTCTGGCGACAGATTTTCACGCCACGACGCGAGATTGCGTTCAGGACGGAAACGTTCGAATCGACCGTCGAAACGGAATGGCTGCCCGAGTTCGCCAGTACTTAGTAACTTTTTAATCGTCAAACTATCGCTATCCCAGCGACGATTGAAGAATGTAGTCAGAAAAGTGCTCTTCTTCTCAGAAAGTTCAATCATCTCTTTGACCTCAGCCACAGTACGTCCCATAGGTTTATCTACGACTGTAGGAATCTGACGCTCTAGAGCTGCACGTGTTTGGGGCAGGTGCGCCACATTGCTCGATGCGATCACAACTAGATCAAGGCCGGAATCTAAGAAGGCATCGAGTTCAGAAAATACTTGCGCCTGCGGAAAATCTCTATTTGCTTGCTTAACGCGTTCTGGATTCGCAGTCAGAATTGAGGCCACTTCATAACCGCAACCTTTCAACAGCGGTGCGTGAAAGACACGACCTGCTAATCCATAACCTGCTATTCCGGCGCGCATGAATTAATTCACTGACTCCTTAGCAAGCTTGGATGGCCACCAAACTTTAGGACCGATGTCATGAACAAGTGCAGGAACAAGAATCGAACGAACGATAATTGTGTCGAGTAGAACGCCAAATGCCACGGCGAAGCCAAGTTGTGCAAGCGGCACGAGTGGCAATAAACCGAGAACGGCAAAGGTTGCAGCCAAAACAATTCCAGCAGAAGTGATCACTGCTCCAGTCACTGTGAGTCCCTTAATCACGCCGGCTCGGGTACCGATCTTGAGTGACTCTTCGCGAACACGAGTCATAAGGAATATGTTGTAATCAATACCCAGCGCCACAAGGAAGATAAAGGCAAAGAGTGGGAATGAATTATCGCCACCTGGGAAACCAAATATGTGGTTGAAGACCAGAGCACAGACTCCAAGTGTTGCAAAGTATGAGAGCACCACTGTTCCCAATAAGAGAATTGCGCTGAATATACTTCGAAGCAGCAAGCCAAGGATGAGAGTAATAACAATCAGAACGATTGGGATGATCGTGCGATTGTCTTCGGCGTTAGCCGTTCTTACATCGAAATAGACCGCACTCGTTCCACCGACTAATGCGGAAGGATCTACAGACTTAGCAATTCGTCTGATTTCTGGAACATCGTTGCCGGCTTCAACGCTATCGGGTGCACGATTCAATGTGAGGTTAAGAATTACCTTGCCATTAACTTCAGCGACCTCCGGCAGTGGCTGGCCTGGAATTGGTAGCCCTGCCAATTGTGGGTTCACATCAGTTACGCCTGGAGCACTCTTAAGAGCAGCTGCCATTTCATCAATTTTAGATGCTGCGAAAACTACTTGGGTGGGATCTCCTTCACCACCAGGAAAGTGAGTTTCGAGTTTCTTCTGTCCGACTACAGATTCTGGATTTCCGGTGAAGGTATCAATAGTTCCAAGTCCATCTGTCTTAAGCGTCGTCGATGCAAATGCAAAGAGAAGAAGAATTGATCCAGTGACAACCCACGCTTTACGGGGATTGCGACCGACCGATAGACCAACCTTTGACCAAACTCCTGTCATCACATGATCGTCACCATCATGAAGAGGTTTGCGTGGCCAGAAGATCCAACGACCAAATACCAGCAAGAGTGCGGGCAATAACGTGAGGATTGTGAACATTGCGCAGACAATTCCAATGGCACCGACTGGGCCTAGCCCGGCGGTATTAGAGAGTTGGCTAAACAAGAGAATGAGAAGTGAAATCGCAACAGTCGAACCTGAGGCAAGAATTGGTTCCCAGACGCCTTTATATGCAGCGCGCATTGCGTCAAACCTATTTTCATGA
>JBILEX010000128.1:0-3406 GCA_044351895.1 Candidatus Planktophila sp. | reverse complement strand
AATTCATGTTTATTATGGTTCAGCTCGCAACGATGCTCATTCTCTTTGCCGGTGCAAACACCACATATAGCGCCTTCCCATTGCTCTGTAACTTCGTTGCTACAGATGGATATTTGCCACGACAACTCACAAAACGTGGTCACCGCTTAGCTTTCTCTAACGGTATTTTGCTATTGGCTGGCGGTGGAATCTTCCTCGTCTTAATTACTGCAGGTTCAGTTGAACACCTCGTTGCCTTCTATGCCCTTGGCGTATTTACCGGATTCACTTTGGCTGGATTTGGAATGGCGCGCTATTTCAAGCGGACAAAACCAGATGGCTGGAAAGTTAAATATGTAATCAACGGTCTTGCCGGATCTGTTTCGCTCTTAATTGTTATCATTTTCTCAGTTGTGAAATTTACTCAAGGTGCGTGGCTAGTTCTTGTTGTCTCACCAATTCTTGTGGCCTCTTTCTTGCGCCTTCGTCGTCAATATACAAGTGAGCAAGCAGCACTTTCTGTAAAGCAAGAGCATGAACGGGCAACTTCTATTGCTCGACACGATGTGACCGTTCTTGTCGATAACGTCGACCTCGCAACCGTTGGCGCTATTCGATATGCACGAAGCCTTAAGCCTCGTAAGCTCAGTGCAGTTCACTTTGTTATCGATGATCGACGCGCAGCAGAAATCCAAAAAGCGTGGGCAAGTTCAGATGCACTCGATGATGTCACGCTAGAACTCATCGATTGTCCAGATCAACGCCTACCTAATGCAGCCCTGGAATACTCATTGCGTATGACAGAAAAGGAAGATGTCGAGCTCACACTCCTGCTTCCTCGCCGCGCATACTCTGGATTCTTAGGTCGTCTACTTCACGATCAAACTGCGGAAAAGATTGCAGCTCCTATCTCACAGTTGCAGAGAGTTGTAGCAACGATTGTTCCCTTTGATGTAAATCGCATTCTCTCTGGTTCAACACCACAAGTAGTTAAAGTTGCAAAAGAGAAAGTTGCTGTAAAGCCAGTGGCATTTAAACCAGTAGAGGAAGTAATTCGAGATATTGAGCCAGTCAGTCACTACGCTGAAAACTTGACTCCTATCGGAGAGATTCAATGGCGCAAACGTGCCCAAGTCCAAGGTCGCGTGACATCAATTAAGAGCGCCCCGCGTGGCTCTGCTCCATATCTCCAAGTCGAGGTGTGGGATCAGACGGGCGGAGTAACGCTTCAATTCTTGGGTAGACGCGATATCGCAGGTCTCGAAGTTGGTTCCCAGATTCGTGCAGAAGGAATGGTCGGCGAAGAAGAAGGATCACTAACTATCTTAAATCCTTCGTATGAATTACTTGTCTGAGAAGAAATCTTTCAGTAGTTGAGCGCACTCGCCCTCTCGAATTCCTGAAGTAACTTCGACTTTAAAGATCGAGCGCGGATCACGGAGAACATCCCACACGGAGCCAACGGCCCCTGCCTTCTCATCCCAAGCGCCAAAAACTAGGTGGCTAATGCGTGATTGAGCAATCGCACCAGCACACATCGCACATGGTTCAAGTGTGACGATTAAGGTACAACCATCAAGGCGAGATTTCTGTAAACGTGTAGCTGCATTTCGAATTGCAACGACTTCGGCGTGTGCTGTTGGATCATTATTGGCTTCGCGCTCATTAAATCCTGTACCGATGACAACACCATCTGCATTAACAACAATTGCGCCAACTGGTACATCTCCAGTTGCTAGTGCACTTCGAGCGATTGTGAGTGCTTCACCCATTAACTCTTGATGGTTCAGAATTTTAGAGCTCCAATAATTGTGTGAATTCCTCGCCGAATCCTAGCCGACTTGCTATTGCTTCAAGCTGTTCATCTGGAAAGAGATCTGGGTCATCACACAAAGTTGAAAGTTCCATTCGGTGTACACCAATATCTGAAATGATATCTAGGTCGCCAGCTGGGAATGGTTCGTCGTCTTCTTCGGGCATATCTAAATCACAGAGATCGATAAACTCAGCAGCAATTTCATAATCTATGGCGCAGGTAACATCGCTTAAAAATAGTTTGATGTGTGAGCCAAGAACTCGAATGATCATGAAAAACTCTTCATCAATTGCAAGAAGAGCTAGTGCGCCGCCATTTGTCTGTTGCGACTTAAGTCGCTCAATTATCTGAGGAAGATCCTGCGCATCAGGCAAAAGGGCTAGCGACCATCGACCATCTTCATGCCACGCAGCAACGGCAATATCCACATCGTTGATGAGTGACTCGCCTGCCTGATCCTGTGACACGTTGCTCATATTCCCACTCATTGGGGTGGAAAGAAAGGGCGGTAAGGTACGGGTTATGAAAGTTCACGTTGCCGACCATCCCTTGATCTCCCACAAATTGACTGTTCTGCGCGACAAGAACACTGATTCTCCAACGTTTCGACATCTCGTCGAAGAGCTCGTGACCTTGCTCGCCTACGAGGCAACGCGTGATGTGCGCGTAGAGAAGGTAGAGATCGTTACTCCAGTCCAACCAACAACTGGTGTGAAGTTAGCCGAACCGCGTCCTGTAGTTGTTCCAATTCTTCGCGCTGGTTTGGGAATGCTTGAGGGAATGAGTCGCTTGATTCCTACCGCCGAGATTGGTTTTCTTGGAATGGTGCGCGATGAGAAAACACTGAAGGCGAGCACCTACGCAAACCGTCTTCCTGAGGATCTTTCTGGTCGTCAATGTTTTGTTCTTGATCCAATGTTGGCAACAGGCGGAACTCTCGTAGCGGCAATTAATTTTCTTCTCGAACGTGGGGCAACAGAAATCACCGCGATCTGCATTTTGTCTGCTCCAGAGGGAATTGCAGTTCTTGAAGAAGCATTTAAAGATTCAGGTGTGCCAATCAACTTAGTTACCGGCGCACTTGATGAACGACTCAATGAACATGGATACATCGTTCCTGGTCTTGGAGATGCTGGCGATCGACTTTACGGAGTTGTTTAAATGGCATCCACTTCCCCTGGGTACGGCATAACTATTCGAGTTGAAGGATCACCAGATCTTCAGCCGGTAGCTCAGATTACTTCTGCACTTTCTGTAGCAGGTGCGACGATCACCGCACTCGATGTCGTTGAATCGCTGTTGGATCGTGTAGTTATTGACGTAACCTGCGACACGGTAAATGCTGATCATGCTGATGAAATTACAGATTCGCTCAACAAAATTGATGGTCTCGTTGTTCGTAAAGTTTCAGATCGCACATTCTTACTCCACTTGGGTGGCAAGATTGAGATTGCATCCAAAGTTCCACTAAAGACTCGTGACGATCTCTCGCGCGCGTACACCCCTGGTGTTGCACGTATTAGCCAAGCAATTGTCGATGACCCTTCTAACGTCAGACGCCTGACAATGAAGCGCAATACCGTTGCTGTTGTAACGGATGGTTCCGCTGTT
>JBILEX010000127.1:0-3414 GCA_044351895.1 Candidatus Planktophila sp. | reverse complement strand
CTTTTCCATTACCGGAGGCAACGCCAAGGTCTGCTTCACGCGCTTCACCCGGACCGTTAACTACACAACCCATAACAGCAACGCGAAGTGGGACCGTCATTCCTTCAAGACCTGCCTGAACCTTTTCAGCCAATGTATAAACATCAACTTGCGCACGGCCACATGAAGGACAAGAAACAATTTCGAGTTTACGTTGGCGCAGATTGAGAGATTCCAGAATCGAAATTCCGACTTTAACTTCTTCAGCGGGAGGTGCCGACATTGATACGCGGATAGTGTCGCCGATGCCTTCTGCAAGCAGAATTCCAAATGCTGTCGCAGATTTGATGGTTGCCTGGAAGGCGGGACCGGCCTCGGTCACGCCAAGATGAAGTGGGTAGTCGCACTTAGCTGCCAAGAGACGATATGCGCTCACCATGGTGACAGGATCGTGATGCTTTACTGAAATCTTTATATTTGAGAATCCATGCTCTTCAAAGAGGGAAGCTTCCCAGAGCGCTGACTCGACAAGCGCTTCTGGCGTTGCCTTGCCGTACTTTGCAAGAAGACGTGGATCGAGAGAGCCAGCATTTACACCGATTCGGATTGGGATTCCGGCATCTCCTGCAGCTTTAGCAACTTCCTTTACCTTGTCATCAAATTGCTTAATGTTGCCTGGATTTACACGAACTGCAGCGCACCCTGCATCGATTGCAGCGAATATGTATTTTGGTTGGAAGTGAATATCTGCGATTACTGGAATCTGTGACTTCTTAGCAATCTGTGCGAGAGCATCAGCATCATCCTGACTTGGCACAGCAACGCGAACGATCTGGCAGCCAGAGGCGGTGAGTTCTGCAATCTGCTGCAACGTTGCATTGACATCTGATGTGAGAGTTGTGCACATAGATTGCACGCTCACTGGATGGTCGCTTCCAACGCCAATCTTGCCCACCATGAGTTGCTTTGTCTTGCGACGAGGTGCAAGGGTCTTAAGAGGCGCTGAAGGAATTCCGAGATCAACCATGGCGCTATTCTGCCCCAACTTTAGCCATTGAGCGAGATGGGATTGATTATGTCGGCTACAAGTAAAAGGAGAGTGAGCGCGATGAGAATCACTACGACAACGGCCGTGATTGGTGTGAGCACCTGCACATTGATAGGGGCAGGTCGTGGGCGACCACGAAGTCGTGCGAAAAATGCACGAATTTGATCCGCAATTGCAACAGCCATGTGGCCACCATCGAGAGGCAGGATTGGCAAAAGATTAAATACTCCAACAAAAATATTTAAGCTCGCAATGATAAGGAGGAAGGTACCGATCCGTTGGTTCCAATTCTGATCACCACTTGCAAGGGTTTCACCAGATACGCGAGCAACACCGACAACGCCAACTAGGCCATCTATGTCGCGAGTTTCTCCACCAAATGTCTGGCCCCATAGCTCAGGAATTTTCGCTGGCAAGAGTGCAAGTGATTTAACGGATTGAACCACCATTGATCCCGTGATTGAGAAAGACTCTTGACCCGCCTTGAGTATTCCAAATCTCTTAATTCCAACTTCATTGATGACGCCTAGAACATAACGCTCTTCGCCGCCAACATCGGTTAGTCGTGGTGTTGCGCGAAGTTCTACAGGTTGGCCGCTGCGAAGAACGGTAAAGGAGAGTTCTCCGCCACTTGCAGCGCGAATGAGTTCAACTCCTCGGGCCCAATCTGTGATTTCTTCCCCGTTGATTGATTGAATGTCATCGCCTTGCTGGAAACCTGCCGCGACAGCAGATGACTTAGGAACAACTTCTTTAACAACAGAGGTCAGCGAATTAACACCCACACCTGCAAGAAGCGTGAAGAGGAGAACGATTCCTAGAACAAAATGGAGAAACGAACCTGCACCAAGAACTATGAGCTTCTTAGAGGAACGTGCAATGTAAAAGGCGCGAGACTCCTCACCTGGTTCCATCACTTCATCGGGAGTCATGCCAGAGATTTTGCAATAACCACCAGCAGGGATTGCTTTAATGCCGTACTCGGTTTCGCCTCGTTGGAAAGACCAGATGCGCTTACCAAATCCCAAAAAGAACTCGGTGACCTTCATATTGAATTTACGGGCAGTGATGTAATGGCCAAATTCGTGGACCATCACAGAGAGAAGAAGTGCAACAACAAAGGCCAAGATTCCTAAAATCTCCATGATCAGACCGCTCTCTTAATTACTTCGTAGGCTACGCGACGAGCATCATCTTCGATGGCACTGACATCAGCGAGGTCGCGCGGTGCCGAGACCGCTGAAGGAGAAAGTTGTTGAACCACAGCATCGACTGTATCGATAATTGCTGAGTATCCGATGTGAGAATCAAGAAAAGCTGCAACAGCAACCTCATTGGCTGCGTTAAAGATTGCGGGCAATCCCCCACCGAGCGACCCACATCGACGAGCAAGATCGACGGCTGGAAACTTCACATGGTCTATTGGCGCAAAGCTCCAAGTCGATGCAACGCTCCAATCAATCGGAGTGGTCGCTTTAGCTAAACGAACTGGGTAGCCAATTGCGTAGGCAATTGGTCCCTTCATATTTGGCGGGCTCGCTTGAGCCATTGTTGATCCATCAACATATTCAACAAGGGAGTGAACCACTGATTGCGGATGTATCACCGCCTCGATCTGTGAATATGGAATGTCAAAAAGGTAATGCGCTTCAATAATCTCAAGACCTTTATTGACTAACGTGGATGAGTTAATTGTGACAACTGGACCCATCTCCCATGTGGGATGCGCTAACGCCTCTCCAACAGTGACAGTTGAGAGGTCGTCTCGATCTCTAAATGGGCCACCACTTGCGGTGAGAATCAGTTTAGAAACTTCACTCTTAGTTCCAGATTTAAGTGCTTGCCAGAGGGCGCTATGTTCTGAATCAACAGGCAAGAGTTGTCCAGGATTTGCAAGTGCCATCACCATATCCCCGCCAGCAACCAGCGATTCTTTATTTGCAAGAGCTAAAGTGTTTCCAACTTTGAGAGCAGCAAGAGTTGGAGCTAAACCGATCGATCCGGTAATCGCATTAAGCACCACGTCACAAGTTATGGCTGCTACTTCTGTTGATGCATCAGGGCCATCAATTACCTGAACTCCTGGAAGGCCGTGTCGAACTTGATCTGCGTTGTGAGTTACTCCGACCACACTTACTTTGAATTTAATCGCCTGCGCAACAAGAAGATCAATGTTATTGCCTGCCGCGGTGAGTGCAACAACGCGAAATTGACCTGGATTCGCCTCAATGATTTCAAGTGCTTGTACACCGATAGAGCCGGTGGAACCAAGTATGACTACATCACGCATTGATTAACGGTCCAGAAGATTTTGTGTTGGTGAGTAAGCGCTGCCATTGCGGCGTTTTGCGATTGCACTTAAAGCCTCGAGTACAACTCTATTTGCC
>JBILEX010000126.1:0-3456 GCA_044351895.1 Candidatus Planktophila sp. | reverse complement strand
TTTTCGGTCAAAATCTCTCCGGGTGCGATTACCGCAACACCTGGGGGATACGGTGCGATCAAATCTGCACTCACCCGCCCAATAGCATCTGCTGCAAAGACCATCTCGGTTGATGCAAAGTAAGCATCGCGCATAGAGATGCCAACCGTTGGAACAACTGACCAACTCAGCGCAGTTGCACTAGGACGTGGCGAACTTTGCTGGGAGCGAGCAATCTCAATAAGCAGATCTGCAACCTCATCAAAGTCCGCGCGCGTATCGGCAAGAGTTGCAAGGAAGACGACAGTGTCTTGATCAGCCATCTCCACTCGAATTCCGTGTTCGCCCAAAGCATTTTCGATAGCTACCCCTGAGGCACCTAACTGATTGGCTCGAAGAATTATCTTGGCAGGGTCAAATCGCCCAACCGGGAAGTCGCTAGCGTTGAGAAATATCGGTAGTGAAAATTCTGACTGAACCTTCTCCTTAAAGTGGGCAACATTGCGCAGCAATTCATCCAATAGTTCCTCACCGCGAGTCTGTAAAAGTGCACGGGTTGCATCGATTGATGCAAGAGGCGCGCCCGCAGGAGAAGTGGTGTGAGTGGTCTCAAAACTTTGCTCAAGGCGTTGTGCACTTAAAAATTCTGTTCGCGCCAGCAATAGCGCAGATGCGCTATACCCAGGTAGTGCCTTATGAACGCTAGTGATCAGAGCATCAGCACCCATCTGCATTGCATGAGCAGGCAAGTCTTTGTGAAAACCAAAGTGTCCGCCCCATGCTGCATCAATGATGACTGGCATAGATTGTGAATGTGCAAGTGTTACCAGTGCGCCAATATCTGAAAGCGTTCCGAGATAACCGGGTTCAGTGAGCAATAACGCGATTGGTTTTTCAGGAAGCACTCGCTCTACTTCACTGATCGGAATCCCGATAGGAATACCTGTTGCGATGTTAATTTCTGGTGTGAGCCAGAGCGGTTCAAGGCCTGCAAGTACCAGCGCACTCAAGACAGAGCGGTGCGCTGTGCGGCTCACTGCAACTTTATCGCCAGGTTTTCCGAGTGCGAGAATAGCCGCCTGATTTGCATGAGTGGATCCACCAGTTGAAAATCGTGCAAAGTCAGCACCCCAGAAATCTGCAGCAAGTTTCTCTGCTCGTGCGAGAACTTTGTTGGTGAGCTTAATTTCATCAAGCCCTCCAAAGAGGGGAATATCTGAATCAACCAACGCTCCTAAACCAGTATCTAAGCGCGATGCATTCTGCTTATGACCTGGAACCGTAAATGGGCTTCGCTTGCGCTCGAAGTAAGAGAGATAAGCGTCAAGCAATGGCGCGATGTTTCGAAGATCACCTGAACTCATGTGGCTAAGCCTAACTTCTCGGCCACCCCTGCTTTCCCCAAGGCTCTATGATTTACCCATGACTTCTCACGCACACGAACCGCTTCCGCAATCACGTCATATTGCAACGGAGATTCCTGGCCCTAAATCCGCCCAGGCGTTGGCTCGACGTAAAGAAGCAGTATCTGCCGGTCTCGGTATGGCCTATCCAGCCATTATTGCTCGCGCAGAAGGTGCCATTATGGAAGATCTTGATGGCAATCGAATCATTGATCTCGGTTCAGGTATTGGCGTGGTCACTGTAGGAAATGCGAATCCACGAGTTGTCTCTCGAGTAATCGAGGCAGCGCAAGCATTTACACATACCAACTTCACCACGGCTCCTTACTTGGGATATATCGAAGTATGTGAAGCTCTCAACGAATTAACACCCGGAACATTTAAAAAGAAATCCATTCTGCAGAACTCTGGCGCAGAGGCCGTCGAGAATGCAATTAAGATCGCGCGCCACTACACAAAGCGCCAAGCAATCGTTGTCTTTGAGCATGCTTACCACGGCCGCACCAATCTCACTATGGCGCTGACTGCAAAGAACATGCCATATAAAGAAGGCTTTGGCCCATTTGCTAATGAGATTTATCGCATGCCGATGCCATATGCCTACCGTTGGGTTGGCGATGCATCAACTATGGCTGCAGATGCGCTCGCGGATGTCACACATAAAATTGAGAAAGAAATCGGCGCAAAGAATGTTGCTGCAATCATCATCGAACCAATTCAAGGTGAAGGTGGATTTATAGTTCCACCAAAGGGATTCCTTCCTGGCTTAAGTGAATATGCAACTGCGAATGGAATCGTCTTTATCGCAGATGAAGTTCAGACTGGCTTTGCTCGTACTGGAAATTACTTTGCAGTTGAAGATGAGAACGTCGAACCTGACATGATCGTCACTGCAAAGGGAATCGCCGGCGGACTTCCACTTGCTGCAGTGACCGCTCGAGCAGAGATTATGGATTCATCACATGTGGGTGGCCTTGGCGGAACTTACGGTGGAAATCCAATCGCATGCGCGGCAGCACTCGGTGCAATGGAAGCAATTGCTGAAGATAAACTCGTTGAACGCGCACGCGCGATTGGCAAAATTCTTAACGAAAAACTCACAGCAATGGCTGCAAAGTATTCAGTCATCGGTGATGTTCGCGGACGTGGTGCGATGCAGGCCATTGAAATTGTTGTCGCTGGTAGTAAAGATCCAAACCCTGCTGCGATGGCTAGCGTTATTAAGTATTGCCAGGCTCACGGAGTCTTGATCCTGACCGCCGGTACCTACGGCAACGTCATCCGTTTCTTACCTCCGCTTGTTATCAGCGACGAACTTCTTATTGAGGCCCTCGGGGTTCTTGATGAAGCTTTCGCTTCTCTATAAATCACCCTCGTCTCACCCCTAAAACACTCACCCTGACCTTCCCTCACCCCATCATTTAAGTCACCCTTAGGCGTGGCCACGAAGAAGATCGCGGGGGATGCCCCTATCCCAGAGCTCCTAGCTGGGGTGACGCTTTCACGTACCTTGCCTTTACGTTTACCCGCAAACTTTATTTCGCGCTCCCATCTTGTGGATTCCATCAATACCGATGCACCGGGAACAACTCTGATTGTTGGCCCACTCGGTTATGGCAAAACTTCGTTGGCGGCTGAAATCGCCCAGAAGAATGAGGGCCGCACTTTTTGGTACACGATGGTTGATGAGGACACCGCACAAAAATTTAATTCTCACGTTATTCAAGCGGTTCGAAATGTTATTCCTGACTTTGCTCCATGGTTTACGACTGATGTCTACATTGAACCGATGGATCTCATTGCAAAATTCAGCAACGAATTAGCATCACTTAAAGGCGAATATATCTTCATCGTTGACAATCGAAGAACAAAGAGCGCTGAAGACTTTGCAGTTGCAAAGGAAATGATCAAATCCCTTCCTAGCAATATGCATCTCATTCAAGTTCGCAACGACCAACCTGCGGCGTCCCCTGCTGACTTAGCACCTATTGGAAAATTGAACACTCTTGGGCCAGCAGAGCTCAAGTTTTCGTCCGATGAGATGATGACAATGATCTCACTGAGTGGGTTAAGC
>JBILEX010000125.1:0-3458 GCA_044351895.1 Candidatus Planktophila sp. | reverse complement strand
TGCATGTTTTCATTTGGCGCTTTCGATCAATTGCATCCAAGATTGGCGCGTGGCTAAGAAACCGGCAGAGGTAAAGATTCCGAGTACTACGGGTGCTCGCTCTGCACGCATGATCAAAATTCCTGTAGGAATTGCTGGGCGAAGTGTTTTAGGAGTCGGAAAACAACTCGTTGGTCAATCATCTTCTGTCGTCTTTGCCGATATTCAGGAAAAAACTGCAGAGCAACTCTTTAAAGTCCTTGGTGAACTTAAGGGCGGTGCGATGAAGTTCGGCCAAGCCCTCAGTGTTTTTGAAGCCGCACTTCCAGAAGAATTTGCAAAGCCCTATCGTGAAACTCTCACAAAGTTGCAGGAGTCTGCGCCCCCTCTGCCTGCAAAGGTTGTCCATAAAGTGTTGGCAAAAGAGCTCGGAGAAGATTGGCGCGATAACTTCGCATCCTTTGAAGATAAGGCAACCGCATCAGCATCGATTGGCCAGGTACATCGTGCTGTTTGGAAAGATGGAACTCACGTTGCGGTAAAGATTCAATATCCAGGTGCTGCAGAGGCTCTAGTGAGTGATCTCAATCAGATTCAACGTTTCTCAAAAATCTTTGGCTTAGTTCTTCCTGGTGTTGATATGAAACCTCTGATGGAAGAACTGCGCGCACGCATTATTGAAGAAGTTGATTACTTGTATGAAGCTGAAGCACAACGTGCCTGCTATGCCGCCTACGAAAATGATCCTGACATCGCAATTCCACGAGTAGTTACGGCGACAACAAAGGTTCTAGTAAGCGAGTGGCTTGATGGAAAGCCATTGGCAGAAGTCATCAAGAGTGGAACACAGAAAGAGCGCAACGCAGCAGGAATGCATATCGCTCGTTTCCACTTCACCTGTCCTGATCGAGCCGGCTTGTTACATGCCGATCCCCATCCAGGAAACTTCCGCTTGCTTGCAGATGGCCGCATTGGAGTTCTTGATTTCGGCGCTTGCAATCGCCTGCCTAATGGATTCCCAGAGCCGTTTAAAAATCTTTTAAAGCATGCACTCGATGACAACGCGCAAGCTCTCTACGATGGATTTAAAAAGGATGGATTTATCCTTCCTGAGGTTGATGTGGATCCCAACTTGGTTCTTGAATACCTAGTCCCACTTGTAGAGCCACTACGCACGGCTACCTTTAAATATTCACGTGATTGGTTACGCGATCAGAGTGCACGTGTTGGAGATCCACGTAACCCAACGGCAAAGATTGGATTCCAACTCAATCTTCCGGCCGAGTATGTTTTGATTCATCGAGTCACAATGGGAACAACTGGAATTTTCTGCCAACTTGAGGCTGAAGGTCCTTTCCGTGATGAAGCGCTGGTCTGGTTTCCAGAGATTTCGCCAGTTGCTTAACAAGGATCAATCCTGATTCGCTTTCTTTCAACTTGTATTCTCTAAAGCTGCCCTAGTTCTTGGAGAGATATTGCAGTTAAACTCGCGCAATGCGGGCGAAGATTAAGAATGGTTTCCCTCCCAAAGTATGTGAGCGCTGTGAGCGACCATTTGAATGGCGCAAGAAGTGGGCACGCGATTGGGAGAACGTTAAATACTGCTCAGAAAAATGTAAGGCTGGAAAGTAATGCCTGAACTTCCTGAAGTTGAAACTGTTCGCCGAGGTCTGCACCATTTAATCACCGGGTATCGCATCGCTAATGCAGTTGATCTTCATCCACGAGCACTCAAAGCAGAGTCAATAGCTCCACTTTCTTCACTTAACGGATCGCGAATCACAGGTACAGGCCGCCGCGGGAAATTCCTCTGGATCACACTCAATCGCCCTGTTGTGTTAGTCGCGCACCTCGGAATGAGTGGTCAGTTTCTTATTCAAGAGAAAGATCGCCCACGTGCAAAACATATCCGTGCACAGTTTGAATTAAAGAGATCGCTTCGCACTAGAGATATAGTTTTTAATGATCAACGCACCTTTGGGTGGCTCTCCATCGAAGAGCTCACTGATGGAGTTCCATCATCTGCTGCTCACATTGCCTACGATCCCTTTGATCCGCACTTTGATTACCAAGCAACAATTGCAAAGTTCGCTAAGCGCAATATCCGCATTAAGACTGCCCTACTCAATCAAGAGATCATGTCAGGGGTTGGAAACATCTACGCCGATGAAGCACTTTGGCGCGCCAAAGTCCACCCAGAATCTATGACATCAGATCTATCGCTAAAGAAGATTGAAGTCGTGATTGATTGCGCTACTGAAGTTATGAGCGAAGCAATTGCTAAAGGTGGAACCTCATTTGATGATCTCTACATTAACGTCAATGGCGAGAGTGGTTTCTTTGAGCAATCACTCTCTGCCTATGGACGAGAGGATGAACCATGTCCACGTTGCGGTGCGCTCATCAAGCGGATAGTTTTCGGTGCACGTTCTTCACATTTCTGTCCCCGCTGTCAACGTATTCAACGCAGCACCAGTGGCCAACGCATCCAATCTAACGTGAAGAAGAGGAGTCAGAGATGAAATCGCGCATTACTGGACTCGCTAAAGCTTCACACTTTGGTCCAACGCTGATCGTAACTTCCTTGAGTTATTTCTTTGCTGAGTTGTATTGGCCGACAGGCCCAGCCCTACTGATTGCATTGAGCTTCTTTTCTGGCCAGCTAATCGTCGGCTGGAGTAATGATTTAGTCGACTACGCCGATGATCTCTCTCATCAGCGAATGAATAAGCCACTTGTTGGAGGATTGATCACTCGTAAATTTTTGCAAGCATGGCTGGCCGCCATGGTTCCTATTTCAATAGTCCTCAATCTCTTTGGTCCACTTGGTTTGGTTGGCGGCGGACTTTCACTATTTGCAATCGGCTGGGCTCTTGCCTACAACTTCTACTTTAAATTCAACTTCCTTTCACCTCTTCCATTTGCCGTTGCCTTCGCGATTCTTCCTTCGTGCATGGCATATTCGAAAGATAAAACACCGCCGCTATGGATGATTTTAGGCGGTACATTCTTAGGAATAGCAGCACACTTCATCAACGTGATCAAAGATATGGATCAAGATCATGCAAGTGGCATCAAAGGTTTACCACAGAGATGCGGCAAGAAGGGTTCGATAATTGTTGCAGCAATGTTTATCGCGCTAGCCATCGCTCAATTGCTGATCGCCATTCCGTTACAACTTGAACGGTAAGCAGCGCTGACACTTAGCAGTAACCGCTTTACGCAGCGCTCACTCGTGCAGCGTAGATAAGTGGCAGCGGCTTTACGCAGCGCTCACCTTTGGTGGACGACCTGCTCTGCGACGACGTTCAATAATGACGCCATCTTCAATGAGCTGTCCTCCCCACACACCGCATGGTTCCTGACGTGAAAGCGCACCATCAAGACACGCATTACGCATAGGGCAACTGCCGCAGAGCGCTTTCGCTTGCGCAATCACCGCGTCGTCATCGGCGAAGAAGATCTCGGGATCTGATGTG
>JBILEX010000124.1:0-3465 GCA_044351895.1 Candidatus Planktophila sp. | reverse complement strand
TTGGAGAAAAAGATTTTCAACAACTTACTTTGATTAGAAAAATCAAGACAGATGTAGAAATCATTGCCGCACCCACAATTAGAGAAAGTGATGGACTTGCGCTCTCTTCTCGCAATGTGCGTCTTGATCCTGAAGGACGTAAGGCGGCAACAGTTATTTCTAGAGCGCTCTTTGCTGCAGCAGCTGAGCAAAGGGTGGAATCTGCTCAAGCTCGCCTGCAGCAGATTCTTGGCGAAGAAGATGCATTTACCTGTGACTATGCAGAGATCGTCGATGAAAATGAGTTCACTCCAGCACATAAATCGACGCTGAACGCTCGAGCGATTATTGCTGGCTGGATTAATGGCATACGTTTGATCGACAATATGCCTATGAAACTAGGGGCTCACTGATGAAGTTACTGGCCCCTGCACCAGGGTGGAGTGCACAGGCTGATGTGATTGTCGTTGGCTCTGGAATAGCAGGACTTACAACTGCGCTACAAGTTCGCACTTTTGGTTTATCGGTTCTGCTTGTGACAAAAGCGAAGGTTGATGAAGGTTCAACAAAGTGGGCACAGGGTGGAATCGCTGCCGCGCTAGGTGAGGACGATTCCCCACTTGCTCACGAGAAAGACACTTTGGTTGCCGGTGCTGGACTCTGCGATAGCGAAGCGGTGCGAGTACTAGTAACAGAAGGACCAGATGCGGTTCGTACGTTGATTGCACGCGGTGCGAAATTTGATCTTGAGGCAAGTGGTGAAATGTCTCTGACCCGCGAAGGCGGACATCTACAAAATCGAATCATTCATGCAGGTGGAGACGCAACAGGTGCTGAAGTTGAACGTGCCTTAATTGCTGCAGTAAACAGTGATCCAAAAATTGAGCTTATTGAACATGCGTTAGTTCTTGATGCACTTAAAGATAGAAATGGCGCAGTCTGTGGCGTGACGCTCCACGTCATTGGTGCAGGTAGTCGCGATGGCGTTGGCCAGGCACGTGCTCGTGCAGTGGTACTTGCAACTGGGGGACTGGGACAAGTATTTGCGCAAACAACTAATCCTTCAGTCTCAACAGGCGACGGTGTTGCTCTCGCACTTCGTGCAGGGGCCGCAGTTGCAGATGTGGAATTCATTCAATTTCATCCAACAGTCTTATGGCTCGGCGAGAGTTCTGAAGGTCAACAACCACTCATTAGTGAAGCAGTTCGTGGTGAAGGTGCGTATCTGATTGATCACAACGGTGATCGATTTATGAAAGATGTTCATCCACTTGGCGAACTTGCGCCACGAGATGTTGTGGCGATTGCGATCATGAATAAGATGGTTGCGACCGGTCAATCTCATGTTTGGCTCGATGTGCGACACCTCGAAGGATTTGAAAAACGTTTTCCAACAATCTTTGCATCCTGTATTGCTCATGGAATTAACCCTGCAAAGGATTTGATTCCAGTAGCGCCTGCATCCCATTACGCATCGGGTGGTGTTCGAGTCGATCTATCAGGTCGCACCAGCGTGAAAGGCCTCTATGCCTGCGGTGAAACTGCATGTTCTGGCGTTCACGGCGCGAATCGATTGGCATCTAACTCGTTATTAGAAGGTCTTGTCTTTAGTGCACGAATTGCCAGCGACATTGCGGCGACTATGGCAAATATTGCGGAACCGGTTGCAAATAACTCAACGGAAATTCTGCTAGATCCTGAAGTACGTCATCGCATTCAGGTAAGCATGAGTCGCGGCGCAGGAGTTCTACGTTCTTCAGATTCACTTGTTGAAACAAGTTCTGATTTGACGCGTATCGGAGATCGCACAAGCACAGCTCCATGTGTGGAGGCGTGGGAGACAACGAATCTCTTTCAACTTGCACAGACAATTTTAAAGGCGGCCCTGATTCGCCAAGAGACTCGTGGTTCGCACTGGCGAGCTGATTTTCCAGAGACGAGCGATCTGTGGAGAAAGCGCATTATTCAAACGTTAGATCAAAGCGGCAATTGGCATACCGAATATCAGGAGGTTAAGTAATGGTTGATCTCGACCTTATTCGAAGAGCGCTGGCCGAGGATTTAGCCGGAGGCCAGGACATTACCTCTGTCGCAACAGTCTCAGGAAACGAACGCGTAGTTGCAGATTTTGTGGCCCGTAAGGCAGGAGTTATTGCCGGAATTGAAATGGCGGTAGCAACGTTACGTGAAGTTGGTATCAGCGATATTCAAGTACACCTGAACGATGGCGATCTAGTTACACCTGGATCAGTACTGATGACTGTGCGCGGTGATACACGCGCCATCTTGCTGGCAGAGCGAACAGCGCTTAATTTTCTTGGTCATCTTGGCGGAATTGCAACACTTACAAACACCTGGGTTGAAGCAATTGCTGGTACTTCATGCACCATTAGAGATACGCGTAAGACAACTCCAGGGATGCGCCTACTGGAAAAGGCTGCAGTCGTTGCAGGCGGCGGCGCCAATCATCGTTTATCACTGAGTGATGCTGCCTTGATCAAAGATAATCACATCGCAGCCGCAGGGAGCGTAAGTGCAGCATTTTCTAAGGTGCGTGCAGCGTTTCCAGATGCCTTCGTTGAGATCGAAGTTGACTCTCTAGTACAGCTTCGAGAAGTTGCAACCCAGAACCCTGATTTAGTTCTGCTCGACAATATGACTCCTGCTCAATGTAAAGAAGCCGTTGCATTCGTTGCGGGGCGCTTTGAATTAGAAGCATCGGGTGGAATTTCGCTAGAGAACGCACTGGCATATGCCCAATCTGGCGTTCACTACTTAGCTATCGGCGCACTTACCCATTCAGCACCAGTTTTGGATATCGGCCTAGATATGAAGTTAGAAGAGAGAGCGGAGTAGTCATGTTGTTAACAATCGATGTGGGTAATACCAACACGGTCTTGGGCCTATTTGATGGAGAAGATCTCATTACGTCGTGGCGAGTAAAGACAGATCCTCGCTCAACCTCTGACGAAATGTCACTTCAGGTGAACGCTCTTGTCCATGGCTATGCAATTACTGGACTCTCGATCTGTTCGACTGTTCCAGCGACGTTACGCGAACTTCGCACAATGATTGCAACCTATTTCTCTGATATTCCAACAACTATCGTTGAGCCTGGCACTAAGACTGGCGTGCCGCTATTGGTAGATAATCCAAAAGAGATTGGCGCAGATCGCATTGTTAATACTCTTGCAGCACACACTCTCTTTGGCGGTCCGGCAATCGTTGTTGACTTTGGTACATCTACCAACCTTGATGTCGTCTCACCCAAAGGCGAATTTTTAGGGGGAGCACTTGCACCAGGAATTGAGATCTCGGTCGATGCACTTGCCTCACGCGCTGCTCAACTTCGTAAAGTCGAATTAGTTCGCCCCAAAAATGCAATCGGCAAGAACACAGTCGAGGCGTTGCAATCAGGAACAATCTTTGGATTTGCCGGACAGGTAGATGGGCTAGTTGAAAAAATCACCGCTGAATTGGCTTTGA
>JBILEX010000123.1:0-3488 GCA_044351895.1 Candidatus Planktophila sp. | reverse complement strand
GTTCACAACCCAACAGATGACACTCCTTACTCACGCGATCCACGTGGCGTTGTGAAGAAGGCAGTTGATTACTTGAAGTCAACTGGTATTGCTGATCAGGCATTCTTTGCGCCAGAGGCTGAGTTCTATGTCTTTGACGCTGTTCGCTTTAAGACAGGCATCAACGAGGCTTACCACCACATCGATTCATATGAAGGTGCATGGAATACAGGCATCGTTGCAGATCCAGATGGAACTCCAAACCGTGGATACCGCACACGCATCAAGGGTGGATATTTCCCAGTCTCTCCAACAGATCAGTTCGCAGACCTTCGCGATGAAATGGTGATGGAGCTCGGTCGTGCCGGTCTTCTTGTTGAGCGCTCACACCACGAAGTGGGAACTGCTGGACAGATGGAGATCAACTACCGCTTCACAGATATCCTCACTGCAGGCGATGAGTTGATGAAGTTTAAGTACATCATCCGTAACGTTGCATGGGAAGGTGGCAAGACTGCGACCTTTATGCCAAAGCCGCTCTTCGGAGATAACGGTTCAGGTATGCACGTTCACCAATCACTGTGGAAAGATGGAAAGCCGCTCTTCTTCGAAGCTGGAACATATGGCGATCTTTCAGATATGGCTCGCTGGTATATCGGTGGACTTTTGAAGCATGCACCATCACTTCTGGCATTCACAAACCCAACAGTTAACTCATATCGCCGTTTGGTCCCAGGTTACGAAGCGCCAGTAAATCTTGTCTACTCAGCGCGTAACCGCTCAGCATGTATCCGTATTCCAATTACGGGTTCAAGCCCTAAGGCAAAGCGCATTGAATTCCGTTGCCCAGATCCTTCATCAAATCCATACCTAGCATTTGCAGCGATGTTAATGGCAGGTATTGATGGAATCCTGAATAAGATCGAGCCACCTGCTCCAGTAGATAAGGATCTCTACGAACTAGAGGGTGATGAAGCTCGCGCTATTCCACAAGTTCCGGGATCTCTCGATGCGGTTCTCGATAGCCTTGAAGCAGATCATGCATTCCTTACTCAAGGCGGAGTCTTCAGCGAAGACCTCATCTCAACATGGATTGAATGGAAGCGTAAGCAAGAAGTTGATTATGTACGCCTACGTCCACATCCAGCAGAGTTCGAGCTCTACTTCGATATCTAAAAAGCATTACGTAAAACCCCCGTCAGTAATCTGGCGGGGGTTTTCTCTTGGAGAAGAACGGCTCCGATAGACTCGCACTATGGCTCGCAAGATCTCCCCACTCAAAGATTTCCTACATAAGGAATCTTCCTCGGGAGCACTTTTAATCCTTGCTGCGATCCTCGGGCTGATCACTGCAAACTCCCCTATCTCTGATCGCTACTTTGATTTTCTAGCCCTCGGCTTTACCGTTGATAGTGGGATCATTTATCTAGATTTGACCGTTCTGAAGATTGTTAATTATGGATTAATGACAATCTTCTTCTTCGTTGTCGGTCTTGAAATCAAACGCGAACTTGTCTCTGGCCACTTGGCCTCAGTGAAAAAAGCTGCGATGCCCTTTATTGCAGCGCTCGGCGGTATGGCTCTTCCCGCAGGTATCTATCTTGCTATCGCAGGCGATGTAGCGCCTGAAGGATGGGCGGTACCTGTTGCAACTGATATTGCACTAGCCGTAGGACTTCTTGCGATGATGGGTCCTACTGTCACGCTTTCGCTTCGATCTTTTCTTCTGGCCCTTGCAGTCATCGATGACATCGGTGCGATTTTGATTATCGCCCTCGTTTATTCAAGCGGGATTGCATACTCGTGGTTACTCGCTTCGGCTTTAGCGGTGGTCCTTGTCTTTGTCCTACAGAGAATGAATATCACCTCAATTTTTATCTACATCCTCTGCGGGTTTCTGCTGTGGTACGGACTTTATCGCACCGGAATACACCCAACCCTAGCGGGCGTGATTCTTGGACTGCTGACTCCCTCACGAGTGAAAGAGAATACTGATCTAGAGGATATTGATGACGGATCCGTTTCTTATGTCGAGTATTTGCAAGTTAAGTTACATCCTTACTCATCACTGTTCATCGTTCCGATTTTCGCATTGGCAAATACCGGAGTCGTCATTACTGGAGAATCACTACGTGCGGCAACTTCTTCGGTTATTGCTTGGGGAATCTTCGTAGGACTCGTAATTGGAAAGCCCCTGGGTGTCGTGGTCGCAGCGATTACAGCGTCAAAGAGTCGCATCGCCGATCTCCCAGAGGATGCTCCGATTGGAAAAATAATTGCTACAGGAAGCGCTGCAGGTATTGGTTTTACTGTGGCGCTCTTTATCGCTGACCTTGCCTTTGAAAATCAAGATCTGCAGAACATCGCAGTTGTTGCAATCATCGCAGCGTCAATTGTGAGTGCGCTGTTGAGCACACTGATATTTAAAGCTTATCGATCCAACCCCATACAGAGCTAGCACCGGAGTGGCCTACAAGAAAAATCATTACAAGACTTATCAGGCTTGAAATTACAAGTGCGATAGATGTAAGTCGTCTTACTGTGGCGTTTCCGATTGATGAACCTGCTCGATCCATTCTCCAGCGTAGATAGATCAGAGCAACCATAGGTAGAGTCACTAACGGAGCAATTTCACCAAGCTCTGCATGTTTTTCAACGTTCTTGTCGAGGATTTCGGTGAATGCTTCACCACTCATCTTGGCCAGATATACGCTGACCTGGGCGACAACAGCGAGGGTGAGAATAATTTTGCCATGACGGCGAGAGAAACTAGGCAGGTATGACATAACGAGTGCGCCGATTGCAACTAGTGGCACTAGAACAACTGCTGAATGCACCAATAGTGGGTGCATCGGCAATCCCGCGAGCATTCCAAAGGGTTCGGAGGCTATGAACATGTGTAAATGTTAGTCTAAGAAGAAATCTAAGAGGAAATCTGTAGTTCCAGGAACGACGGAATACTTCTCAAGGTCTGTAACTCCAACACTGGCCAGTACTTCATCATCTACATAGAAGTTACCTGAGTGCTCCTTTGGGTCGCGATTTAAAATCACATAGGCAGCATCTGCGAGAATCTCAGGAGTTCTGCAGGTTGCAGTATCGATTCCAGGAATCATCTGTAGCGCAGCTGTATCAATGGCGGTTCGAGGCCAGAGAGCATTTACGGCAATGCCATCACGCTTAAATTCTTCCGCCATTCCAAGTACGCACATCGACATTCCATACTTGGCCATCGTGTAGGCGACATGATCTTTAAACCACTTTGCCTTCATTGAAAGTGGAGGCGACAGAGTAAGAATGTGTGGATTACGCCCTGCCGCTGCGCTGGCTTTGAGGTGTGGAAGTGCAGCCTGTGATGTCAAGAATGTACCGCGCACATTTACATCAAACATGAGATCAAAGCGCTTTGCTGGAGTTGCCAGAGTTGGAGTGAGGTTGATGGCGCTGGCATTGTTAATCAAGATATCGATGCCGCCAAATTCCCCAGCAGTCTTTTCAATGGCTGCAGT
>JBILEX010000122.1:0-3492 GCA_044351895.1 Candidatus Planktophila sp. | reverse complement strand
GAAGAGAAGTTTGGCCGCAGCGCAACTGAAGGTCACCGTACACGTCCAGACGGTGTCGATCTTAAGTGGAAGCAAATTGGAGTAAATGAGATTACAGAATCTCGTGAACTTCCATTCTTTATCCAATGGCTAACCGCTGATCACCCATCACAAGATGGAAAGGCGGTTGCTGCGATCGAAAAGATTACGATTGCTGATACAGATCACTTAGCTGACTCTTGGTTTAAGACAGAAATTCTTGATGGTTTAAAGGGCGCGGATATCGAATTCATTGACCCATCTACGAATGATGGTGAATACGGAATTGTTGCGGTGCAGCTAACGACACCTACAGGATCTGTTGTTCTAGATTAGCTAAAGCTTTTTGATTGAAAAAGTCCAAAATGGTTCTATTTCAGAAAAACGCAGGGTAGATATATCAAAACCGGCTGAAGCAAGCATTTCTGTTATCTCGGCCTTGCTGAAGCGCTGTTCAAGTGAAGTCCCAAAACGATCAAGTGCGTCATTTGCGAGCATGACAAAGGGCATATTCGCATAGTGATGCAGCGGAATGTTTGAAGTATTCATCCCAATTTTGTTCATTAACTTAGAAAACCTTGCTAATGGCCAGTAAATGATTGCCGCAATCGAAGAACAAGCGATCCGTTTGATTCGTTGTGGAAGCAAAGAAATGATCTGGCGAACCGCATTAACAACTTTAAAAATTAACTTGTAGAAAAATGGTTTGTTTTCCAGGTTGTAATACAAATAGCAAAGGAACATACCCCCGGGCTTGATCCTGAGTGAAACATCCTTAATCGCAAGGCCAGTGTCGGGAATATGATGCAAGACCCCAAGAGACATTGCTAGATCTAATGACTCTTGGGGAATCGAGTTCGCACCCACGGTTTCTTGCAACACCTTAATCTTTGCCTCATCCGAAAACTTGTTTTGTAAAACTTTGCTGGCTCCGTCACTTGGCTCTAGCGCGTACACCAAAGAAAAATATGGAACTAATCTCGCCGCCCATCGACCGCTACCAGCACCAAAATCAGCCGCAATAGAATTTTTTGGATCGAAATGACTCAAATCAATAGGAGCACAATAGGCATCAAATTGAGCGTCGAGAGCCTCGGCAGTTTCTGTTTCACCATAATCAAAGGTCGCCCATTCGTGCCCAAAGGAATCGATGACTCCTTGGTCTATGTTTTCATCTCTTTTGTGTTGGGCCACCGTAACTCCTTCCTTTGCAAACTGGCTAACTCAGTCATTGGTAGACGATAAGTATATTTAGATTTGATTAAACCGATGCCTTCTGTCATAGAATTGCCGACATGGCAAAAGTAGGAGTCACGGGCGGTGCTGGATTTATTGGCTCGAACCTGACTCGGCGGTTAATTTCTGAGGGACACGATGTTGTCGTTTTCGATGACTTATCTACAGGGCTTATATCTAATGTTGATCATTCAAATTGCACCTTTATCAATGCCTCGATAACTGACCATCAGGCACTGCACAGTGGGCTCAAAGATTGCCAAACTATCTTTCATTTAGCCGCAAGAGGCTCAGTTCCGCGTTCGATAAAAAATCCTGTGGCAACCCATGCAGTTAATGCAACAGGTACATTGAATGTTTTAGAAGTAGCTCGCGCTAGTGGGGCTCACGTAATTTTCTCATCATCTTCATCTGTATATGGTCGTAACATGCAGCTTCCAAAAGATGAGTCAATGTGGCTCGGCCCCATGACGCCATATGCAGCTAGCAAACTTGCCGCCGAAGGATATGTTCAGGCATATGCATCGGCATATAAAGTGCCAACAACTCTCTTACGATTTTTTAATGTTTTCGGTCCACGCCAACGCCCAGACCATGAATATGCAGCAGTGCTACCAAAGTGGATCTGGCTTGCCATGCAAGGAAAAGCGATCGATGTCTATGGTGATGGCAGTGCCTCTCGTGACTTTACATATATTGATACCGTCTTGGATATCGCGATGACAGCTATGAATGAAAGAGTTTTAACTGAAGGTGCTATGAACCTGGCATACGGAAATCGAATCTTCCTTAGCGACACAATTGAAATGTTGAGAAAGCACTTTCCGGATTTGCAGGTTAACTATGTAGCGGAGCGTTTGGGCGATGTTAAGGAATCTCAAAATTCACCAGAATTATTGAGTCGGCTATTCCCTAAGGTCCAGCCAAAAGAGTTTGAGACCGCATTAACCGAAACGATTCAATGGCTGCAAGAATTCGGCCAAAGCGTCGCAAACGGTCCTGCGACCACGGATTAGTAACCTCTTTTTATGTGTGGAATTTCGGGTGGAATTGGAGCTAGTGCTCCAAGCAAGCAACTCCTTGATGCTCAACTCAAATCAATCGAACATCGCGGCCCTGATGACGTTGGAACCTATATAAATAATGGCATTGGCATTGGCATGTGCCGACTTGCCATCGTTGAAATTGCAGCAGGTAAGCAACCAGCATCAGATGCTGCAGAAAAGATTCACATTGTATGGAATGGTGAAATCTATAACTACCGCGAACTTCGAGCTGAGTTAGAGGGCCGCGGAGTCCACTGCCGTGATTCAAGTGAATCTGAAGTTGTTATAAATCTGTACCTTGAATTTGGTTTGGACTTCATCAATAAACTCAACGGAATGTTTGCGATAGCAATTCATGATTCGCGCGATAAATCACTTCACTTAATCCGTGATCGAATGGGAAAGAAACCATTGTGGATCTCTCAAATAAATGACGGGACCCTATTCTTCGCATCCGAAGTACGAGCGTTGATGTTGGCACGTCCAGATCGCACGCTGCGTACTGACATGGTGGCCGAGGTTATGCAATACGGCTATATCAACGCCCCACATTCAGCATTCAATGAGATAACTCAAGTGCCACCAGGATCAGTTCTTACCTGGCATGATGGAAAAACAATCACTAAAAAGTACTGGGAGCCGGATTTCGATACAAAAGTTCAAATCTCCTACGAAGAAGCCTTGGAAGTTACCAAGAAACTAATTGAAGAAGCTGTTTCACGTCGCTTAATCTCAGAACGCCCTCTCGGATCGTTCTTAAGTGGAGGTTATGACTCAACTGTAGTTACCGCTTATATGGCAAAGTTAATGAGCGAAAAAGTACAGACTTACTCAATTGGTTTTCACAGCCCACAATTCAACGAAGCGCATCATGCAAAGCAAGTTGCCAATCACCTCGGGACTAATCATCACGAAGAAATTCTCAACCCAGATCCGGCACTAATTGTTGAAAAAATCTCACATATTCTTGATCAACCATTTGCCGATTCTTCTATCGTGCCAACATATTTACTCGCCAAATTCGCACGTGAAAATCTAATCGTTGCCCTAGGCGGAGACGGTGGTGATGAAGTCTTTGGTGGCTATGACCGTTACATGGCGGCCCCTGTCATGCAAAAACTGAACCCGTTGTTGGGAATAGCACGCTCTGGATTAAAAATCGCTGGACAGCAATCCCTTGGTAACGCTCGCA
>JBILEX010000121.1:0-3522 GCA_044351895.1 Candidatus Planktophila sp. | reverse complement strand
GGCTCTTCAACCCAATGCAATTTGTAATCTTTGAGCGCATTAATCCAGGTAATTGCGACATCTACATCCCAGACCTGGTTGGCATCAATTGCGATTTTAAAATCAGGACCTACAAGTTCGCGGACCTTGCCGAGGCGGCGCTGGTCATCTGCGATTGATTTTCCGCACTTGTATTTGATGAGTTTGAAACCATCATCCATAGCCTTTTTGGTGAGATCGAGCATCTTCTCATCTGTATATCCGAGCCAGCCGGGAGAAGTTGTATATGCAGGCACACCCTTGGTGCGGAGAATCTCTTCGTTTGCTGCCTTATTTGAATTCATGCGATAGAGGATGTCGAGCGCTTCTTCACGAGTAAGCGCATCAGTGATGTATCTGAAATCAATAGCATCAACGATCTGTTCCGGAGTCATATCCGACAAGAGTTTCCAGAGTGGAACACCTTTTGCCTTAGCAAAGAGATCCCAGAGTGCATTAAGGACTGCACCTGCTGCCATATGAAAGACACCGTAATCAGGACCTAACCAGCGAATCTGGCTATCACCACTGAGTTCTCGTGCAATCTGACCGATCCGTGCAAATGCATCTTCAACTGTAAGTCCCTGAACTTTCGAAGTCAGCATATTGATGGCAGCAATCTGCACATCATTTCCGCGTCCGATCGTAAAGACCAAAGAGTCACCATGGAGTCCAGCTTTATCGGTAGTGATTCGTAAATACGCCGCCGAATAATCTGGATCCTGATTCATGGCATCTGAACCATCAAGCATCTTCGATGTCGGAAAACGAACATCGAAAGATTCGATACCAATAATTTTTGTCATTACTTCACATACTTTTCTAGACCCTTAGGGACACCAGATTGTGCCCAGATTGTTTCGTATCCAACTCCAGGACCCTTTGGAGCATGAACATTTCCTTGCGCATCAACTAGAGCTTCACGCTTAGTTGGGTTAGCCCAGATGAGTGATTCGTAGTAGGTAGTGTTCTTGATCGCCATACAAAGATGTGCGCTCTCAAGTCCGAAACCATGAACTTCGGCACGCAGGTGGTATGCATCGGCCAAGTGTGCGATGCGCATTGCTCCAGTAAATCCACCACGAAGGAAGGTGCTTGTGCGAAGAGATGTTGCCACACCCGATGCCAAGAAATCACCGGCGCTCATATGTGCACCATCTGTGACTTCACCCAAGAGGAGAGGAATTCTTACTCTCTCACCAAGCCATTTGTAGGCGGTAACACTGAATTCGCGCATTGGCTCTTCATACCAAGCAAAACCACTGTCATGAAGTGCGTTACCAAGATAAACAGCATCCTCTAGATCAAATCCTGCAGAACCGTCGTACATTAATGGCACATCATCGCCAACATGTGCGCGAAGTTTCTCGCCGAGTAACGCATCTTTCTTTGCATCGCCGAACGCATGCAACTTAATTGCTGGATAACCAAGAGCAAGCGCTTGATCAGCAATATCTAGGAATTCTTCGATTGTTGAGTAGGTAACTGTTGACGCGTAAGCAGGAATAGATTCACGATATCCGCCGAGTAGTTTGTAAACAGGTAGCTGTGCTTGCTTTCCTGCAATATCCCACAACGCAACATCGAATATGTGGGTCATATTTGGTGCAAAACGTTCGATTCGATCGAGTTCCCAAACTCGCTCCCACAAATGCTCACGCATTAAGGGATCTTGTCCCATGAATTCTGCTCTAAAGCGACGATCGACATAATCCTTAAAGATCGCTCCACGAGGAGCTGATGCAAAACCTGTAATGCCAGCATCAGTTTCAATGACCAGCCATGCACCAGTCGTCGAGGTGTCTGGACCAGGGATGTTTTTACGCCACAGTGTGCCCGGTGGAAATCCAGCTCTATCTTCGAGGACAACATCCACGTTGGTGATCTTCACTTTTAGCCCACTTTCTTACTGTCTCTGGCGCGGTTTATAACGGCTTCATAACAACTGGGGGATTCGCGCCTGTGGGGGTGCAAAACTCCCAAAAGAAACTTTGAAAATACTATACGAAATAGTATTCCCACCTCTAGTATTTCGGCAACTGGTTCGATTGGCAACAAGGAGCCGTCACCAGACCTACAGAGGGGGAACACCTTGAAGAAGAAGTACTCACTAATTGCAATCGCCGCGGCGGCTGCAGTTGCAGGTACAACAGTCATGGCGATGCCAGCTCAGGCTGCTAAGCCATCGATCACAATCTGGGTAGATGCACCGCGTCTACCAGGTGCAAAGTTGTACGCACAAATCATGAAGAAGACAGTTGATGTAAAGGTAGAACTCAAAGCACAGGGAGAACTTGTGCAGAAAGTTTCACTCTTCAACCGCGTTAAAAAGGGTTGGCCAGATGTAGTTTTCGGTCCACCAAATGACGTTTCAGTTCTTCGCGATGCTAACAATGCTCGCGCACTTAACGATCTAGCTCCTGCTTCATTCTGGAAAGATATGGAAGCTGGAAACCAGTGGTGTAAGGGATCTGACGGAAAGTACTACTGCGTGAAGAACGACCTCGCACAGACAGTTCTTTGGGTCAATACAAAGTTGATGAAGGACTTCGGATACACAGTCCCTAAGACAATGGCTGATTTCGAAAAGATCGGTCTTGATATTGCAAAGAACCACCCAGGATATTCAGTCGGTGCACTTGGTGCACAGGGCGCTTATTCATCATTCTTGTGGCCATCACAGTGCCCAGTGAACCAAGCAACTTCTGCAACAGCAGTAAAGATTGCTCCAAACTCACCTAAGTGCACACGTGCAACCACACTTCTCAACAACCTCGTATCAGCAGGCGTAATGTCAACATCTGCACCATGGGATGCTGACTTCCTCAAGGAATACGGCGCAGCAAACAAGGTTGTTATGACAATCGGACCTTCATGGTTCGGTGAGTTCGTAATTCGTCCAGCAGGATCATGGAACGTACCAGCTGGTCAAATCACAGCTGCTCCAATGCCAAGCTGGCCTGGCGAAAAGATTAACTACTCAGGCGAATGGGGCGGCGGAATTTACACCGTTTCTCCACACTCTAAGTTCCCTAAGGAAGCTCTTGCATTCGCAATCTTCATGGTGAGCGATAAGCGTAACGTCGTTGATGTAGCTAACCCAGATGGCTCAAAGGGTGCTCCAACATTCCCAGCTTCAGCTAAGGGAAATGCACTCTGGAAAGCAAAGGTATCTGCTGATAAGTACTACGCAGCTGATCCATATCCAGCGATGCTAGATGCGTCAAAGAAGATCTTCTCAGGTGAGAAGCCAGTTTCTTATGACTCAAACAGCGCAATGGAAGGAGTATTCTCGAACGAACTTAAGAAATCTAAGAACGCTCAGACTGCTCTAGAAGCATTCGCTACATATGCAACAAACCTTGCTAAGCAACTCGGTTACAAGGTATCTACTTCCTGAGTAGGTAGGTAGTCGTGGAGCGCGTTGGTCGACGAAAATCGGCCAACGCGCTCTCACTTAAAAATATGTTGTCCTAAGCGTTATCAATAGAAATTTGTTTTTTG
>JBILEX010000154.1:0-2509 GCA_044351895.1 Candidatus Planktophila sp. | reverse complement strand
CAGGAAGCAGGCGCTCCAGAATTTAAGGCACTTCGCGCAAAGGGTGAGACTCATCCAATTGAGAGCGTCGGTCGCGAACTCCGCAAGATGTTTAGCTGGATGAAGAACACCAACAAGGATGATTACCAAGAAGGAAGCGCATCACGTGGCTAAACCAGTTGTTCTTATTGCAGAAGAGTTAAGTCCTGCAACGCTTGAAGCGTTAGGTCCTGACTTTGAAGTACGTAACTGCGATGGTGCTAACCGTGCCGAGCTTCTTGAAGCTCTCGGTAAAGGTGTCGATGCGGTACTGATTCGCTCTGCAACCAAGATGGATGCTGAGGCGATCGCCGCAGCTAAGGGTTTACGTGTAATTGCTCGCGCTGGAGTTGGTCTAGATAACGTCGACATCCCTGCATCTACTGCAGCAGGTGTAATGGTTGTTAACGCACCAACTTCAAATATCGTCTCTGCAGCAGAACTTGCCATCGCACTATTGTTGGCATCTGCACGTTTTGTTTCACCTGCTCACGCTGCCTTGCGCAACGGAAAGTGGGCACGCTCTAAGTACACAGGTGCAGAACTATTCGAGAAGACTCTAGGCATCGTTGGCTTTGGTCGTATCGGACAACTTGTTGCTCACCGCATGCAGGCATTTGGCATGAACATCATTGCCTACGATCCATATTTGCAACCAGCACGTGCGGCTCAACTTAACGTTGAGTTAGTCGAACTTGATGAACTTTTGAAGCGAAGTGATTTCATCACTATCCACCTTCCAAAGACAAAAGAGACAGCCAATCTCATTGGTGAAGAAGCGTTGAAGAAGGTAAAGCCAGAAGTTCGTATCATCAACGCAGCTCGTGGTGGAGTTCTTGATGAAACTGCTCTTTACAACGCAATAAAAGAAGGACGCGTTGCTGGTGCAGGTCTTGATGTTTACGCAACAGAGCCATGCACAGATTCACCACTCTTTGAACTCGATCAAGTTGTTGCAACACCTCACCTTGGAGCATCTACAGATGAAGCTCAAGAGCGTGCCGGTATTGCAGTTGCTGTCTCAGTGCGTAAGGCACTCGGCGGAGAACTTGTACCTGATGCAGTCAACGTCAAAGGTGGAGCAATCCACGACGAGATTCGCCCATCACTTCCATTGGTTGAGAAGATGGCGCAGATCGGAACAGCTTTGGCTGGGGAACTTCCGGTCAGCATGGAGATCACGGTCATGGGAGATATCTCAGTCCATGATTCATCTGTACTCGCGATTAGTGCACTTAAGGGTGCGCTATTGGCTGCTGGTTCTGAAGATGTTACATACGTCAACGCACCAGGATTGGCTGCAGAGCGCGGAGTCACATCAAATGTGACAACAACTCCTGATAGCCCTGAGTATCGCAGCATGATCTCCCTCCATCTTGCGTTAAGCAATGGAAAGTCGATCAAGGTCGATGGCACGTTGATGGGAATTCGTAAGGTTGAGAAAATCATCGCGATCGATGCATTTGATCTTGATCTTCCACCTTCAGAGAACATGCTCTTCTTGCGTTATTCAGATCGCCCAGGTGTTGTCGGCGCAGTCGGTAACGCACTCGGAACAGCCAAGATCAACATTGCAGGAATGCAGGTTGCTCGTGAAGCACAGGGTGGTAATGCCCTTATGGCAATTACCGTCGACTCATCGGTTTCAGAATCCGTAGCAGCAGCTGTTGCAAAGGAAATTGGGGCAGATCAAGTTCGCTCCGTCTCGTTGGTGGGCTAATGACAAAAAACATCAATCTTGCAGTTATTGCTGGGGATGGAATCGGTCCTGAAGTTGTAGCTCAAGGTATTCGCGTTCTCGATAAAGTCGCCGCCAAGTACGACACCACATTTACTAAGACTGAATACGATCTTGGTGCAGGTTACTGGCATCGCACAGGAGAAGTTCTTCCTGATTCTGTGATGGCAGAGATCGCAAAATCTGACGTCATCTTGCTCGGCGCTGTTGGAGACCCAACTGTTCCTAGCGGAGTTCTCGAGCGAGGCCTATTGCTTAAACTTCGCTTTGCCTTCGATCACTACATCAACTTGCGCCCTGCTCGTCTTTCACAAGGAGTCACAGGACCGCTGGCAACAAAAGCCCCAATAGATTTTGTTGTCGTTCGCGAAGGAACCGAAGGACCATACGTTGGTGCAGGTGGTGTTCTAGCTTTGGGTACTGAAAACGAGATTGCCACTGAGGAATCACTAAACACTCGTCGCGGTGCAGAACGTGCGATTCGTTATGCATTTGAACTTGCTACTAAGCGTGAGCGCAAGAAGCTCACCTTGGTTCATAAGAACAACGTCTTGACCCGTGCCGGAAGTCTCTGGACTCGCACATTTAACGATGTCGCCAAAGAGTATCCAACGATCACAACGGATTACTTGCATGTTGATGCGGCGTCAATGTTCTTTGTTACTAATCCAGATCGTTTCGATGTTGTGGTTACAGATAACCTCTTCGGAGATATCTTGACCGATATCGCTGCAGCAATCTGTGGTGGAATCG
>JBILEX010000093.1:0-4230 GCA_044351895.1 Candidatus Planktophila sp. | reverse complement strand
TTCCATCTATGTTTGAACCAGTGCACGGTTCAGCGCCAGATATCGCTGGAAAGAATTTGGCTGATCCAACTGCAACAGTGATGTCTGTTGCGATGATGCTTGATCACCTTGGACTTTCACAAGCTGCTCGCGATGTTGAGCGGGCTGTCGCAAAAGATCTTGCTACGCGCGGCGATGCCAAGCGAAGCACAACAGAAGTGGGGGATGCGCTCTTAGCGCTACTGTAAAATGAAAATCACTCTCAACCCTCAGGCAAAGGATGCGGCAACTCGTGATGCACTTGTTGCTGAAGGTGGATTCGGTAAGTACTACACCGATCACATGGTTATCTGCCAGTGGGATGAGAAGTCAGGATGGGCAGAGCCAGAGCTGGTTCCTTACGGTCCACTTTCCTTAGATCCCGCAACTGCTGTCTTTCACTACGGACAGGAAATTTTTGAAGGAATGAAGGCATACCGCCAACCAGATGGTGGAATCGCACTCTTTCGCCCGGAAGCAAATGCCAAGAGATTTGCACGAAGTGCTGCACGTTTAGCACTTCCAGAAATGCCAGTTGAACTCTTTTTGGAAACTGTTGAAGCGCTAGTTAAGCAAGATGCTGGTTGGGTTCCAAATAAAGTTGGTGAATCTCTCTACATCCGCCCATTTATGATCGCAACCGAAGTAGGTCTAGGCGTTCGCCCATCAAATAAAGCAACTTACATTCTTATTGCAACACCTGCTGGCGCTTACTTTGATCCATCTAAGGCAGTCTCTGTCTGGATCTCAACTGAATATGTTCGCGCCTCACAAGGTGGAACAGGTGAAGCAAAGTGCGGCGGAAACTATGCAGCTTCTCTTGTTGCGCAGAAAGCGGCAGCAAAAGAAGGTTGCGACCAAGTTGTCTGGCTTGATGCCGTTGAACGTAAATGGGTGGAAGAGATGGGCGGCATGAACCTTTACTTTGTTAAAGGAAAAGGTGCTGATGCCACAATCTTTACTCCAAAGCTCACCGGAACTTTGTTGCCAGGTGTCACACGCGATTCAATCTTGAGCGTTGCTGCAGATCTTGGTTATAAAGTGGAAGAAGGAATGATCAGCACCTCTGATTGGCAGGCAGGCATTGCCTCCGGTGAAATCACCGAAACATTTGCATGTGGCACCGCAGCGGTAGTTTCACCTATCGGCCAAGCAAAGAGCACGATGGGTACTTGGGTTACAGGAGATGGTCAGCCTGGTGTGATCACCATGCAGATCCGCAATCACTTACTTGGAGTTCAACACGGAAATATCGAGGATAAGCACGGCTGGGTTAAGAGAGTCCTTTAATGACAATCGATGACTCCTTCCATATCTATGACACCACTCTGCGCGATGGTGCTCAGCAAGAAGGACTAAACCTTTCCGTCCACGACAAGTTAACAATTGCTCGCCACCTTGATGATTTGGGTGTGGGCTTCATCGAAGGTGGATGGCCAGGAGCTAATCCAAAAGATACTGAATTTTTCGCACTTGCTAAGAAAGAGTTGAAACTCAAGAACGCAACATTTGTTGCCTTCGGCGCTACTCGTCGCCCCAATGTAAAGGCTGCAGATGACGCCCTACTTGGCGCACTTCGCGATAGCGGTGCCCCAGCAGTAACTCTGGTTGCAAAAGCATTTGATCGCCATGTTGATCTTGCACTCAAGACTTCACTCGATGAAAACCTCGAGATGATTCGCGACAGCATCACACACCTGCGCCAAGAGGGTCAGCGCGTATTTCTTGATGCTGAACATTTCTTTGATGGCTATCGCAATAATCGCGCCTACGCCCTAGAAGTTGTCCGCGTTGCTGCCGAATCAGGGGCAGATGTCATTGCACTCTGCGACACCAACGGCGGAATGTTGCCTGATGAACTTTCTCAAGTTGTTCATGATGTTCTGCAAGCATCGAGCGCCCGACTAGGAATCCATTGCCACAACGACACTGGTTGTGCGATTGCAAACTCAATGGCTGCCATCGAAGCTGGAGTTACACATGTCCAGGGAACGCTCAATGGATACGGTGAGCGCACTGGAAATGCTGATCTTGTTTCAATCATTGCAAACCTTGAATTGAAGAAAGATAGGAAAGTATTGCCAGTGAACGCGCTGCGTGAAGCCTTCCGTATCTCACATGCAGTTGCTGAAGTAACTAATGTTTCACCATCTGCTCGTCAGCCATATGTAGGTGTATCTGCATTTGCACATAAGGCAGGGCTTCACGCCTCTGCAATCAAGGTTGATCCAAACTTGTACCAACATGAAGATCCAGCATCTGTCGGAAACGATATGCGTATGTTGGTCTCTGAAATGGCAGGGCGTGCATCGATCGAACTTAAATCTCAAGAACTCGGTGTTGACCTCGGGGGAGATCGCGATCTCATTGGTCGTGTAGTTGAGCGCGTCAAAGAGATGGAATCACGCGGCTTTACCTTTGAAGCAGCCGATGCATCCTTTGAACTGCTCTTGCATGAAGAGCTCTCTGGCAAGCGCCCAACATTTTTCACAATCGATCACTGGCTCACAACGACAGAACGTAGTGAAGGATCAATTGTTACAAAGGCAGAGGTAACGGTCACCGCCCAAGGCAAAGAGATCACATGCAGTGGTTCTGGAAATGGTCCAGTGAACGCTTTCGATCGCGCGCTCCGTGATGGTCTAAACGCTCTCTATCCAGAGTTGGCAGTTCTAGAACTCACAGATTACAAAGTACGTATTCTCGAAGGACGTCTTGGTACTGGTGCGATAACTCGCGTTCTCGTTGAAACTTCTGATGGCAAGGGCGAGTGGAGCACAGTGGGCGTACATGAAAACGTCATTGCAGCATCTGCAATGGCGCTAGAAGATGCACTTACCTTCGGCTTACTACGACAGGGACGTAAACCCGAGTAACCTTGCTCTATGAGTCATGAGATCGAAAAGATACGTGACGACTTTGCGTTTCATTTAGAGCGTGAAAGAAATCTTTCAATCCACACGATCCGTGCCTATTTGGGAGATCTCGATAGTTTGATCGAACATTTGAAGACTCTCAAGGTTGCCGATCTCTCTGAGTTAACCCTTCCCCACATTCGTTCGTGGCTTGCCAATCAGCAGGTCAAAGGGGGAGCGCGCACAACTTTGTCGCGTCGTGCGGTATCGATTCGAATCTTTACCAAGTGGGCACATAAGAAAGGCTTTCTCTCGAGTGATGTGGGGATTTCACTTGCCACACCAAAAGGACATCGCACGCTTCCTGAAGTACTCACCGTGGCAGATGCTTCACTTGCAATGGATGCTCTTGAACTCCGAGTAGGTGAAGAAGAGGGTCCTCTTGCAGTGCGCGATCTAGCGATTTTAGAAGTTCTCTATGCATCTGGCGCTCGAGTATCCGAGCTCTGCGGGTTAGATTTTTCAGATGTAGATTATTCGCGAAATACGATTCGAGTTTTAGGTAAAGGAAATAAAGAGCGCACAATTCCACTCGGTAACCCGGCGATGAAAGCTTTAGAGAATTGGATCAAGGGCGCACGTCCTCTTATTGCTTCAGATAAATCAGGTACCGCCATTTTTCTCGGAGCCCGCGGAAAACGAATTGATCAGCGAACTGTTCGTACCGTCGTATATGAAGCGCTCTCTGCTCTTGAAGGCGTAGAACGAATGGGTCCTCATGGGCTTCGCCATTCTGCTGCGACTCATCTTTTAGAAGGCGGTGCAGATCTTCGAACAGTCCAAGAAATTTTGGGCCATGCTTCGCTGGCCACAACCCAGATCTACACCCATGTATCGACCGAAAGACTGCAGAAAGCCTTCAAACAGGCCCATCCTCGCGCCTAGTTCCTGGGATTTTGCACCCATCCACCTCAGGTAGAATTTCGCCCAGCATCAATCGAAAGATTGGTGACTTCTCAGCACTTATTCATGAATTGCATTGCAAGGAATGAAAGCCACTTCGGTCTGTTGCCACAAGCATCAGTCGGCGTTGTAAGTGCGACGGACTTAACAAAGCGTTAAGTCATGAACCGAGCAGATTTTCTGCGAGTGCTTTGGCGCGCGCAAGTAAATCTAAAAAGGAGTGCCGTCATGGCAGGAGTAACAATGCGTGAACTCCTCGACAGTGGAGTCCATTTTGGACATCAGACACGTCGATGGAACCCAAAGATGAAGCGTTTTATTTTTACAGAACGCAATGGCATCTACATCATCGATATTCAGCAATCACTTGCTTTGATCGATCAGGCATATGCCT
>JBILEX010000068.1:0-5582 GCA_044351895.1 Candidatus Planktophila sp. | reverse complement strand
TTCGTAAAAGATATAGTTGCAAAGGGTGGCCACGTTCTATTCGTTGGCACAAAGAAGCAAGCACACCAGCCAATCATTCAGCAGGCTGCACGCGTTGGTATGCCAACCGTGACAGAGCGCTGGTTGGGTGGAATGCTCACCAACTTCCCAACTGTCTACAAGCGTATTCAGCGTCTTAAGGAGCTTGAAGCTCTCGAGACTGCTAACGACATGTTGCTTACAAAGAAAGAACTTCTCGTTCTCCGTCGTGAGCGCGAAAAACTTCACAAGAACCTTGACGGTATTCGTCACATGACCAAGTTGCCTTCAGCAATCTGGGTTGTCGATACTAAGAAGGAACACTTGGCAGTTCAGGAAGCGAAGAAGCTCGGTATTCCAGTTATCGCAATCCTTGATACCAACTGTGATCCAGATGAAGTTGATTACAAGATTCCAGGTAACGATGACGCAATCCGTTCAATTGAATTGCTCACACGCGTTATTACAGATGCAATCGCTGAGGGCCTTAAGGCTCGCACAACAACATCTTCAGCTGATGTAAAGCCAGCGGCAGTTGCTGAGGCAGCTACTGCAGATCTTGAGAATGCAATTCTTGAAGCAGCAGCTCCAGCAGAGACACCGGAGGCGTAACAATTGGCTAACTACACAGCAGATGATGTAAAGCGTCTTCGCGAAGCAACTGCAGCAGGAATGCTTGATTGCAAGAAGGCTCTTGATGAAGCAGATGGTGATTACGACAAAGCTCTAGACATCATCCGCGTTAAGGGACTCAAGGGCGTTACAAAGCGTGAAGGACGTCTGACCTCAAATGGTCTAGTCGTTGCTCGCGTTTCTGGTGAACTCGGTGTAATGCTCGAGCTCAACTGTGAGACTGACTTCGTTGCAAAGGGTGAGCGCTTTATTGCACTTGGCGATGAACTCGTAGATCACTTGCAGTCAGCTAAGAGCGCAGATGTTGAATCATTCCTCGCATCAACTATGGCTAACGGAAAGACAGTTCAGGCTGTTCTTGATGAGGGCAATGCAACAATGGGCGAGAAGATCGAAGTTCGTAACGTTGCAGTGATCGAAGGACCAGTTGGTCTATACCTTCACAAGACAAGCCCAGATCTTCCACCACAAGTCGGCGTTCTCGTAGCACTTGTTAAGGAAGCAGCAGAAGTTGGTAAGGATGTTGCACAGCACATCGCAGCATTTGCACCAAAGTTTGTACACCGCGATGAAGTACCTGCAGATTTGATCGAGAACGAGCGCCGTGTTGCTGAGGCAACAGCTCGTGAGGAAGGTAAGCCAGAGGCTGCCCTTTCAAAGATCATCGAAGGTCGCGTCACCGGTTTCGTCAAGGAAGTTAGCTTGCTCGAGCAGGCATTCGCTAAGGATGCCAAGAAGACTGTGCAGCAGATCCTTGATGAGGCAGGAACCGCCGTCAAGAAGTTCCACCGATTCCGCGTAGGTCAGTAGACTTCACGCACAAAGATTCACAACGCGAGAGGAGCACCCAATGCCCGGTACAAGAGGTTCGTATCGGCGGGTGCTCCTTAAGCTTTCTGGAGAAGTTTTTGGTGGCGAAAAAGGCATCGGTGTAGATCCTGATGTTCTTGCAGATGTTGCAAAACAAATTAGCGCAATCGTCCATGAAGGTGTCCAGGTCGCCATTGTTGTTGGCGGAGGTAACTTCTTTAGAGGCGCTGAACTTTCAGAACGTGGCATGGAGCGCTCACGCGCTGACTACATGGGAATGCTTGGAACAGTAATGAACTGCCTTGCGTTGCAAGATTTTCTTGAGAAAGAGGGCGTTGATACTCGCGTCCAAACTGCAATCACCATGGGACAAGTTGCAGAGCCATATGTACCACGCCGAGCAATTCGCCACCTTGAAAAAGGTCGCGTTGTAATTTTCGGCGCTGGAGCTGGAATGCCTTTCTTCACAACAGATACCGTTGCAGCACAGCGTGCACTTGAAGTCGGAGCAGAAGCACTCCTTCTTGCTAAGAGTGGTGTTGATGGGGTTTATTCTGCAGATCCTCGCAAAGATTCAACAGCAACAAAGTACGACACCATCACTTACGATGAAGTTCTCCAGAAGTCTTTAGCTGTTGCAGATGCTGCAGCCTTTAGCCTCTGTCGCGAGAACTCACTTCCAATCGTGGTCTTTGATTTGTTGACTGCAGGAAATATTGGCCGCGCAGTACGTGGCGAAAAGATTGGAACACTTGTCGCATAAGCGATGAGTTGATACCTCATGACTAACGGGACGGAATAAGACCATGGCAGATGTAGCAACGCTTTTAGCCGATGCTGAGTCAAAGATGAATAAGGCGGTCGAGGTTGCAAAAGATGACTTCGGCGCAATTCGTACCGGTCGTGCTCATCCAGCGATGTTTAACAAGATCATGGTCGATTACTACGGCACCTATACAGCGCTTTCTCAACTCGCAACGATTCAGGTTCCTGAATCACGCATGGCAGTGATATCTCCCTTCGATAAAGGTGCGATGTCTTCCATTGAAAAGGCCATTCGTGACTCTGATCTAGGTGTTAATCCACAAACTGATGGTGTTGTTATACGCGTTAATTTCCCACAACTGACCGAAGAGCGTCGCAAGGATTACATCAAGGTTGCTAAGACGAAGGCGGAAGATTCAAAGATTTCAATGCGCAATATTCGGCGTAGCGCCAAGGAAGCTATGGAAAAGTTAGAGAAAGATGGCGATATCGGAAAGGATGATCTTGCTCGCGGCGAGAAAGAGCTCGAGAAGATCACAGCTGATCACGTAGCAAAAATTGATGAACTCTTGAAGCATAAGGAGACCGAACTTCTAGAAGTCTAGAGTTCAACAATTTTCTCGTGAGCGATCTACATTCATTTAACGAAGCTATTAACGCTCGCGCGGGTCGCAAACTCATCCCTTCTATCGCCGTAGGGCTCAGCCTTATTGCACTTATTTGGCTATCTCTTGCCTTTGAGCGCACCGCCTTTGCATTCTTGGTTTCGCTAGCACTGGTCTTAGCAACGAAAGAACTTTCAGCAGCGTTGACCTCAGTTGGTTTTGTTAATTCATTCCCCACATTGGCAGTCGCTGTTGTCGCAATTTCTCTATCGACGTGGTTCACAGGTATTAACGGTCTCGTTATTTCAATGGCCGCAGCCTTTACCTTCATTCTTTTGCTCTCCCTGCGACATGGCCCAGAAAATTTCGTTAAGCGGGCGAGCTCAACAGGATTAGCGCTGCTTTACCTTCCATTCCTTGGAGGATTTATTGTCTTGATCGCTCGTCCAAGCAATGGACTAGCGGCGATCATGACATTTTTAATATTGATTGGTTGTAACGATACCTTCGGCTACATCGTCGGAGTATTGATTGGAAAGCATCGCTTTGCTCCAAAAATCAGCCCAAAGAAATCAGTGGAAGGCCTCATTGGTTCATTGATCGCCACAACAATTGGTGGCGCGATCGCTTTTCATTACATCCTTGAGGATGATTGGCGCTATGGCGCAGCAGCTGGCCTGTTAATTGTCATTACTGCAACTTCGGGAGATCTTATCGAAAGTGCAATCAAGCGCGATATGTCGATTAAAGATATGGGAAATCTCTTGCCGGGTCATGGTGGAGTTCTAGATCGTATCGATTCCGCGATCTTCTCGGCCCCTGCCATGTATATGGCACTTGAACTCGTGAAACGTCTTTCATGACCGAGATTAAATTAATTTTCGATGAGCCTGTTCAGAAGAAGAAAGCACCTAAGCATTTAGCTGATCTTTCTCCAGCAGAGCGTAAAGAGTGGGCGAAAGAACTTGGTTTCCAGCCATACCGAGCATCACAAGTTGCAACGCACTACTTCACACATTTATCAAATACTCCTGCTGAATGGAGTGATATTCCCGCAGATCAACGAGAGGCGATTGCGGAAGCGCTCACTCCACAATTGATTGAGTTGGTTACAACTCGGACAACAGATGGTGGCATGACTCGTAAAGATCTTTGGAAACTTCACGATGGAACTCTCGTTGAGTCCGTCTTAATGCGTTACACAGATCGCGTCACCGTGTGTATCTCTTCTCAAGCTGGTTGTGGCATGAACTGCCCATTCTGTGCCACTGGACAAGCAGGTCTTACGCGAAACCTCACCGCGGGTGAGATCACTGCCCAGATCGTTGCAGCAGCGCGAGCATGTGCAGATGGCGAACTTCCTGGAGGTCCAACTCGACTCTCCAATATTGTCTTTATGGGAATGGGGGAGCCGCTTGCAAATTACAACGCAGTGGTGCGCACCCTTCGTAACATTACAGATCCAAATCCTGATGGCTTAGGAATTAGCGCGCGATCTGTCACTGTATCTACCGTTGGTCTTGTTAATGGCATTGAGAAGTTGATGGATGAAGGAATCAACTGCACCCTCGCGGTTTCACTTCACACTCCAGATGATGAGCTTCGCAATACTTTGGTGCCAATCAATAATCGCTTCAATGTTCGTGAAGTATTGGCCGCAGCCGATGCTTATGAGAAGAAGACAGGACGTCGTTATTCAATCGAGTACGCACTGATTCGCGACATCAACGATCAGTCTTGGCGATCTGACTTATTGGGACGTCTTCTCAAGAGCCGTAACGCTCATGTGAATTTAATTCCACTCAACCCAACTCCTGGCTCGAAGTGGACCGCATCCCGCCGCGAAGACGAGGCTGAGTTTGTGCGAATTTTGGAGAGCTATGGGGTCCCCGTCACAGTTCGCGATACTCGTGGCCGCGAAATCGATGGTGCATGCGGACAATTGGCGGCTGCCGAAAAAGGTAAAGAATAAGTAGACTCACAGCCATGGAAATCCGTGAAGCGTCAGCTGCCTATGAAAGTGCAACCCAATTTTTTCTTAATCTTGCGCGCGGAGTTACTCCCGAGCTACTAGATGTTCATCATGAGAATGGTTGGTCTGCGCGCCAAATCATTCACCACATGGCGGATTCAGAGGCGCAGTCATACGCTCGACTTCGTCGATTAGTGGCAGAGCCTGAAGGTTCAGTCATACAAGGTTATGACGAAGGCGCATGGGCTGAGTGCGAAAAGCTTGGTTACAAAGATGCAGCAGTCGAAAACTCAATTGCAATCATTGCTGCCGTGCGGGCTGGATCACTTGATGTTATCAAGCGACTCGAAGAATCAGATCTTGCTAAATCAGGTGAACATACTGAAAGCGGAAAGTTCACTATTGAAAAATGGCTAAGTGGTTATACAAATCATCCAAAAGATCACGGTGATCAACTCGTTCGAGCAACAAAGGGGCAGGAGTAAGTCATGAAAAAACTCAGTAACTTCATCAATGGAAAGTCTGTCGAATCAACCTCGGGTGAGACGACAACTCTGATCAATCCAGCAACTGCTCAACCTTTTGCCACTGCGCCAAAGTCGAATGCCGCAGATGTAGACCTTGCGATGAAATCTGCAGCGACTGCTTTCGAAGGGTGGAGAGATTCGACTCCATCTGAACGCCAGCGTGCTCTGCTTAAAATTGCCGATGCCATCGAAGCCCGTGCAGATGAATTTGTTGCTACTGAATCCGAAAACTGCGGAAAGCCACTAGGGCTC
>JBILEX010000120.1:0-3531 GCA_044351895.1 Candidatus Planktophila sp. | reverse complement strand
GAAGCAGTTCCAGGACATCACTTGCAGGTTGCAACATCAGTTCTCGAACGCGATCGCCTCTCTCGCTTCCAACGTTTTGGTGCATGGATCAGCGGATACGGTGAAGGTTGGGCTCTCTATGCAGAACGCTTTATGGATGACCTCGGTGCATTTGATGAACCAGGTATTGAGATGGGCTTCCTTTCAGCGCAAGCACTTCGTGCAACACGTATCGTCATTGATATCGGAATGCACCTTGGTTACACCGATGAAAACGGTCGCGTGTGGGATGCAGTCTCTGGTCGCGAAGCGCTGATGAATAAGGCGTTGCTTGATGAGCATCACGCAACAAGTGAGACTGATCGTTACCTCGGTTGGCCAGGACAGGCGATCTCTTACAAGGTAGGAGAGCGTGAATGGATTGCTGCTCGTGAGAATGCAAAGAAGCGTTTGGGTGCTGAGTTCTCGTTGAAGCGCTTCCATGCACACGCGCTGCGAATCGGACCAATGGGTCTTGATACCTTCGCGCAAGAGCTTGCACTCTGGGATGGAAAATAATGAACCAGACAATGCGCAATAACTACCGCATGGGCGGTTATCTCCTCCTTGCGGTCGGGCTGATTAATTGGCGGTACCAAAATGCAGATGCAGGGATTGCATCTCGCTCGCTCTTGATCGTGATTCCAGGTGTGGTCATTGTTGCCATGACATTTATCAAGCCGCTAGATAAATTCTTAGCTAGCAGGGCAGGTATGGCGATCGTGACTGCAGTAGGAGCCGTTCTAGTCGGACTTTCATTTCTAAATTAACCCGTAATTCACCGTTAGTTCATGCCCGGGAGATATTCTCTCGGGCATGACTATTTCATCGGAATCAACTTCGAAGCCCAGCGTTCTCTTTGTCTGCGTACATAACGCTGGACGCTCTCAGATGGCTGCTGGCTTCATGACTCACCTAGGGCAGGGTCGTGTTGAAGTTTTATCTGCAGGATCTGCACCGAAGGATTCAATTAATCCGATTGCGGTAGAAGCAATGGCAGAAATTGGAATTGATATTTCACATAACTCACCAAAAATTCTTACCCCTGAAGCGGTCCAGCAATCAGATGCTGTCATCACGATGGGTTGCGGGGATGCTTGCCCGTTCTATCCGGGTAAGCGTTATGAAGATTGGGTTCTGGAAGATCCGGCTGGACAAGGAATTGAGAGCGTTAGAGTAATTCGCGATGACATCAAGGTTCGAGTCGAGACTTTGCTTGCAGAATTGCTAGCCTAAGCAGATGAAGCTTCGCGCCCACTTTGCCGAGTATTTGGGCACCGCTCTCATCACCGCCACCGTTATTGGTTCTGGAATTATGGCGCAGGTTCTGACGCGTGATGTTCTACTTCAATTGTTTGTAAATACTTTTGCCACAGTCTTGATTCTCGGCCTGGTGATTTGGCTGCTGGCTCCAGTAAGCGGTGCATCTTTTAATCCAGCAGTTCTCTTGGTTGCATTTATTCGTAGACAGTTACCAGCACTTGATTTACTCACCTTGACTATCGCACAGATTGCAGGTGCTGCATCTGGGGCAATACTTTCCCACGCACTTTTTAACCGAACACTTATCGATCCATCAACAACTGCTCGCGATGGTAGTTGGCTCTTCTTAAGTGAAGTTGTTGCAACTGCCGGATTGGTCGCAACAATCTTTATCGCAAGCAATCAGGGCCGCGGTGAAAACGCTTTCTGGCTAGTTCCACTATGGATCGGTGGAGCCTACATCTTCACCTCTTCAACAAGTTTTGCCAATCCCGCAATTACTTTAGGGCGATCATTGACTGATTCATTTGCTGGAATCGCAATAGCATCGGTACCAGTATTTATCTCCGCACAACTACTCGGTGCAATCGTCGGCCACTTCATCGCTGATTTTCTTGTGAAGCGCGAAGCTGAACCAACCGCTTCTTAATTGCTTCTGAACTGGATATCCTGCTTCTTCATCTCTGCTACAAGAATTCGTATGACATTGGGACCGACCCCATGTAATTCTTTGAGCGCTTTCAGAGATGCTTTGCGTAAGTCAGGCAGTGAGTAGTAACCCTCATCTATAAGTGCTCGCCGTGCTGGTGCGCTAATTCCTAGAGCAACCCACTCTTGATCAACTTCCGAGTACGGATCGAGTTCTACTTCGCCACGCGTGCTTACCTGTTTACTTGCAGCTTTCTCAGCTCGACGTGCCGCCGCAGCTCTCATCGCCTCTGATTGCAATTTTTTGACTTTTGCTCGCGATGGTTTAGCCATAGTGATTACCTAACCTCGATAAAGAACTACGAGTGGTTGTTGTACTGGTGCGGGAGGCGGGACTTGAACCCGCACGTCCGAAGACACAGGTTCCTAAGACCTGCGTGTCTGCCATTTCACCACTCCCGCAAAAGAGTGTTACCTCGTGAAGAGCCACAGAAACGTTATTTATTTCCTGTGGCTATTGCCCTAGGTTACGGGTAAGTTCGGCATTGTTCCAAACCGATAGCAGCACCCCAAGAGACTTCGGGAGAAGACCATGTCAGTTAAGCCAAGCCCAGCAGATAAGTTCACCTTCGGCCTCTGGACGGTCGGTTGGCAGGCGCGTGACCCCTTCGGAGATGCCACACGTGATGCGCTAGACCCTGTGCGTACCGTCAATGAGCTCGCATCCCGTGGTGCCTACGGTGTGACATTTCATGATGACGACCTAATTCCATTTGGAAGCGATGATGCTGCACGTCGTGGCCATATTGATCGCTTCAAGAAGGCTCTTGCAGATACCGGAATGAAAGTTCCGATGGCAACAACAAACCTCTTTACCCACCCAGTGTTTAAAGATGGCGCATTCACATCAAATGATCGTGACATTCGCCGTTATGCAATTCGTAAAGTGATGCGCAATATCGAACTCGCTGTTGAACTTGGCGCAGAGACATACGTCTGTTGGGGTGGACGTGAAGGTGCAGAATCAGATGGCGCAAAGGATGCCTATGTTGCACTCGATCGCTTCCGCGAAGCATTTAACATTCTTGGTGAGTTCGTTACGGATAACGGATATAAGATTAAGTTTGCAATTGAACCAAAGCCAAATGAGCCACGTGGAGATATCTTCTTGCCAACAATTGGCCACGCGCTCGCATTTATCAACTCACTTGATCGCCCAGAACTTGTTGGCCTTAATCCAGAAGTTGGCCACGAGCAGATGGCAGGACTGAACTTTGTACATGGAATTGCACAGGCGCTCTGGCATGGAAAGCTCTTCCATATTGATCTCAATGGCCAGCACGGACCAAAGTATGATCAAGATCTTGTCTTCGGTCATGGTGATCTCAAATCTGCATTCTTCCTTGTAGATCTTCTTGAGAGCTATAAGTACGCAGGGCCTAAGCACTTTGATTACAAGCCAGGGCGTACTGAGAGCGACAAGGGTGTCTGGGAATCAGCGACTGCAAATATGCGCACCTATCTTCTACTTAAAGAACGCGCACTTGCATTCCGAAGCGATCCACGTGTGATTGCTGCAATGAAGGAATCAAATATTCCGGG
>JBILEX010000119.1:0-3532 GCA_044351895.1 Candidatus Planktophila sp. | reverse complement strand
GTCGAAGTTAAGTTGTTTCCCTCGCTCACTGTCGTAATGATCTGGACGTTGAGCGCCTTTACTGCATCGCTAGCATTCTCAAGACCCCACAAAAGTTTGGCGTCAGCTGTCGGAATAACTGCTCGATAGAAGCCATAGTTAAGAGTTGTCCCATCCGGAGCAAAGTGTGGAGCAGCTGCCGTAAAGGTAAATTCTTTACTTTCTTTATTCCACACTGGTGTACTCAATGCGCAGACACCGTTAGATGCTACGACCATGTCGCCTGTAAGGCCATCAACTCCAAAAGCTGATTGACCGTCGCTGTTTAGGAAGAGATAAGCTTGAAATTGGCGCACTAGCGCTCGTGCAATACCTGTCTCGCCAGAACAATCTTCTGGCTTTCCGGCAAGAGGTACAGTCACTGGGCTTCCGCTAAATTTTAGTGTCGATTGGCCATTTGTAGAGTTGTAATCTGCGCTGAAATTTGTGCCTACGCCAACTAGCACACCAGGTTTCACTTCACGCGTCCTCAATGTCACATCCAAGGTTAGATCAATATCCAAATTGGCTGGAAACTTTGAATTTTCAGGTTGCGTGGCAACGTTGACCTTATTGGAATTGGTCGTGATTGTTGGAAGAACATTTACAGAGATGTTATTGTCAAATTCCGTGATGGTTTTTGCTTCAACATAAAGACCGTCATACCCAAGTAGATCAAGACCCTTGGCTGACCAATTAAGACTTGTCCAGTGACCTGCCACAGCTCTACCTGTATTTAGAGTAGGTATAGAAGCAGTTGTTGTGTCGGTGGTAGCTGTTGAGCTATCTACTGTCGCTGTAGAAGTATCGATTGGTGCAAGTGCGGAACCATCCGGCACCCACGTGAGTGCAACAGTGTCCCCGGAAAGAGTTGTGACAGAGATGGAGTCAACGCAATAGACCGTCCGCGATTGTGAACATACTGGCCAGGCGCTCTTTGGAATATTGAGTGCAGCGTTTGCAGACGGCGCAACTGCGCCAAGAAGACTGATAAGTAATGCAAAGGCACTTGATGAAGCAATGAGTGACTTTTTCATAATTCCCCCTGGTAAATAGATCCACATCTGTGGGTCTGCCATCTCTGGCCCTATTCCTCTTACCGCTTCAGATCGGCCGATTTATGCATCTCCATTGATTTATGCCTGAAATGTCCAGTCATTTTCTCACTTTCAGCGTGACTGGGATAGGTACCAGTTCCACTGCCACTCAACTTCAGTCTCAGGGGTCAATGAATACTGAAACTCTTCAAAGGTATAAACCAACTCGGCGTAGCCTCCCGGCAAGACTGCCGTTGGGCGAGTATCACTGACCAGTGGCGAGTGATCCGAGAAGATCGCCAGTGATGGCGACGTTGATATCAAATCTTTCGTTCGATTCTCAAATGAAAGTTGCCACGTGATTGGGCATTGATACTTTCCACAACGTTCCCACGAAATCTTTAGCCCTACAGCCGTTAATCCACCGAGAGTATCGCCGAGTCCGCCTGCGCCACTGATGGCACCAAGGTCACCAACAGATGGCTCCCAAGCGATTGGATAATCAGAGACAAGTCCAACAATTTCAGGTCTAGTGATTGCATTTGATCCCGAGTCAACTGAAGATTGCGAACTCTGGGTCACAGAATTCGAACGCACAAGCTCGTAGATTCCGATGCTTGCAAAACCAATTACAACAACACCCACGACTGCAGTAAGTGCACGCATGATTCGTTGACGTCGGACCCGAGCAATAATTATTGGTGCTAGGTCCACGTTTTCTAGAGAACCCAGTGACATCCACTGGATCTCACGCTTGATCAGAGGATCAATTTCACTCATTATTCTCCACCACCTCTGCTACGACTATCTCTGTCTCGTTATCAACTTTAGATTTTGCGGTCAACTCTCTTCCTGTAGAGCGCTCAAGCTCCGGAGTTAACTCAACATATGCAGCAACTGCTGCCTTGCCGCGGGCAAAGTGTGATGCGACAGTTCCCATGGGCATTTCCATGATCTTGGAAATTTCGCGAAGGTTCATCCCATGCTCAAAGTAAAGTACAAGTACTGCACGCTGAGCGGCAGTCAAGGATTTAAGGGCAGCCTGAACTAGTAAACGCTGCGTTACATCCTCGCTCTCATCAACGAGCTGGCGGATGTCATCTGCAAGATCCCATGTTGTTTCCTTCTCCTGCTGTTTACGTAACCACTTGCGACGCATATCTGCATGGCGAGAAACCATAACGCGCATTAAGTAAGCCTCAGGATTTTCATGCTCACGAATTTTGTTCCAGCGCTTATAGACATCGGCAAGAGCTTCTTGTAAAACATCTTCAGCATTTTGGGTATCAAAACAGATCATTTTGGCAGCGCGCAAAAAAGACTTCTGGTTCTCTTGGAGCCAGAGAGTGAATTCAATCTGATCGCGCGTACTCACGGGTCCATCTTAGAGGGTGCTAGAAATGTGCTGGCTAATAGCAGCGATAGGGCGATGAATACAGCACCTGTCCCAGATCCGGCCGCTAATACTCCAGCGCCGGCCGGAACAATGAATTGCCCCAAGCGATTTCCTGTCAATCGTGCCGAGACTGCTAAAGCACGCTCTTGTGGGACGGTTAATTGGGAGACAGCGGACATAGTTAACGGCTGACCGACTCCAAGTGAAAAACCAGCGATGGCAACGATTATGCCTAGCGTTAATGGATTGGGCGCAAAGGCCATTGCTGCACACGCAATTACCGAGATGACATTACTTCCTACCAATAACGTTCTAGTGGAGAAGTGTTTGCTGAGACTTCCTAGAAAATATCTAGAGGTCATCGAAGTAGCGGCTCGGATAGAGATGATTACTCCAATTGAGAATGCTGAGAATTGATTCTCACTGCCATAAAGTGGGAGGAAAACTACCAAGATGTCAGCAGTAGATGAGATCGCAAGGGAAGCGTAAATTGCGGCGAACATTCCAGGTTTCTTTAACAATGCTCCGGCGGAACGAAGTGTCCCTTTGTCGTTCTTTTCTGCAATTACAGTGGGGGCATCTGCGCGCCAAGAGATCACTGGAATCATTGCAAGAGCTGAGAGCGCTAGCGCTAGCGCAAATGCTGCACTAGTTGAACGTGGGATGACGCCTGTAGAACCCGCAACCAGGGTTGCCAAAATTGGTCCAATCATCTGACCAAGCGAAGCGCTAAAGGTGTACTTTCCAAAATACTCATCGTACTTATCTGTTGGGCTCTTGAGTGCAACCATTGTTTGACCGCCCACCATGCAAGCCAAATGCGCCAAGCCCGAGAGAGCTGCACCTATTGTAACGATAAGAAGAGAGTCAGCAACGATTAGTGCTACAGCAGAGATGCCGATAAAGAAGGTGCCAATAATGACAAAGCGGCCCTCTCCTACTCGGCCAACTAGACGTCCAAAGGTGAGCGCTAGTAAGACTGGAAAGAGGGCATAGATTGCAGCGATAAATCCGATAACTGTGGCCGAGGCATCTAATTCAATTGCACGATAGATCATCATCGGGCGGATCACATAGACCG